>JAYWCO010000397.1:0-9309 GCA_043780475.1 Burkholderiales bacterium
CATGGTTGGGTACCAGCCTGGCGCTGCATCAACTGCTAATGTTCTACCGTGATCGACGCCCCGCCCAAATCGTCGCACATAAAAAATTCCTGGCCAGCCGCTTGGCTGATGTTTGTATCTTTACCGCAATCGCGCTGATTGGCAGCAGCTTGGGCACACTGGAGATTAGCGAGGTGCTGACGCGGGTTACAACATTGTCATCATCTGCATTACCGTTCAGTCTGCAAATAGCAGCGGTGTTAATCGCACTCACAGCGCTGCTTAAATGTGCGCAGTTGCCCCTGCATGGCTGGCTGATTCAGGTGATGGAAGCGCCGACGCCGGTCTCGGCCTTGCTGCATGCAGGCGTGGTTAATCTGGGCGGCTTTGTGCTGATCCGGCTGGCTGTGCTTGTCAATGAGGTGCCGCTTGCGCAAGCCTTGCTGGTGGTGGTTGGCACCATCACAGCCGTGGTTGCGGCACTGGTGATGATGACGCGCATCAGTATCAAGGTGATGCTGGCATGGTCTACCTGCGCGCAAATGGGGTTTATGTTGATGCAATGCGGCCTAGGCGCGTACGAGATGGCGCTGCTGCATCTGGTCGCTCATTCGCTGTACAAAGCCTATGCGTTTCTGAGCGCGGGCGGCGCGGTTGAGCAAGCACGGCTGCGGCAAATGACCTTCGCCGCCCCTGCGGTCGGTTTGGGCATCTATTTGCTTAGCGCTATCGCAGCATTGGCGATGGTGGCCGCTGCCGCCTACGTTTGGAACATACAGCCATCCGAATCGCCCGCATTATTGGCACTAGCCAGTATCGTATGTCTGGCCTTGGCGTCGTTATTGACGCCAATATTGACGGCTCAGCGTGGCGTGGGCGGCGTGTCCCGTCTGGGAATCTTGGGGATGATGGGTTTATTGGCAGCAACGTTCAGTGTGGCGTTCGCCTATTTTGGATTGCATTATGTGTTCAGCATGCTGATCGATTTGCCTGCGCACACTGCCGAAATAACGGCGGCAGCACCGGGCCTGATCGCATTCACCGTGAGCTGTTTTGCGCTGCTGTTTGTTGTGCAAAGCCTGATTCGTGCTAACCCCGCGGGAGGGGTGGCGCGTGGCCTGTATCCGTGGTTTTATAACGGGCTATATCTGGACCCCTTATTCACCCGCATCACCTTTCGCGTATGGCCCGTGAAGGCACTAGACATCGGCAACCACAACGCGAGAAGCCTTAAAAATTCTGAACCAAATATTGAACAGAATATTGAAAGAAATAGTGAAAAATCGGGGGCAATGAAATGAATGCTGTTATTGAAAAGGAACCGATTGCCCACGCTGCCGCCGCACCAACCTTTGCAACGCTCGACCAAAGCATCGCCCATGCCTGTCGTCGGATTGCACCGACCTGGCCGCTGGATCAATTTATTGCAGTCAATCCATATTGGGGATTTTATGATCAGCCGATCCAGCGCGCCGCCGCTCAGCTAGCGACGCTTTCCGGGACTTCACTGACCATGCCACGCAACTTCTATCGCGAGCGCTGGCAGGCCGGACAGTTGCAACGCACGCATTTGCAGGCCGCCATCGATTTATCGCACGCATCGTGCAGCATCGATATGCTGATCGATGCGCTGGACGCGCCGACAGCGACAGTATTGCCGAACACTAATCGGGTCGCGTTGATGACTGACTTGATCGATGCCCATCGCGATCTGCAACACAATATCGCCTGGGGCGAATTCGTGACCCATCAAATCAGCCAATATTGTGCCGCGCATTTTGATCACCATCAGGCTAGCTGGGCGCCTGATCGCAGCGCGAGTCTGTATGCCGATTGGCGCGCACAAGCGATAAATGATTTCAGCGCCATGCTACTGATGGGTTTGCCGTTATCGGGCGAGAAAATAAGTAGCCTACCAGCCGAACCTCATCAGTTAATCGCCGCCGCAACCCGTGCGCTTGGCATCCCCGAAACAGCCTGCGAGGATTACTACACCGCACTGCTGCTCAGCATCAATGGCTGGGCATCATGGTGTGCCTATGAGCGTTGGCAGGCCGGGCTCGCGGGCGAAGCTAAAAAAGCGGATGATGCCATTATTCACTTATTGGCTATCCGGCTGGCATGGGAGTGGCTGTTGCATGACAGCGAGCATCCGCAGCGGGCCGCGATTCATGCTGATTGGCGCGCAGCTTGGCTCACTACACAGCGCGAGCATCCATCGCCGCTGGCGCAAACTGAATCAGCGCAGGCCACGGACTGGCTGCTGCAACAAGCCATCGAAATCGCTTATCAGGAACCGCTATGCCAGGCGTTGCTACAGGCTCCGCCGTCACCAAATGCGATGACAACAATGACGATGCCGATGCCGAACGTGCAAGCGGTGTTTTGTATTGATGTGCGCTCCGAGGTATTTCGCCGCGCGCTTGAGGCCGTCAGCACGCAAATCCAGACGGTGGGCTTCGCTGGTTTTTTTGGCCTGTCGATTGCCTACTCGCCCATAGGCACCGCTATGACGCGCCCCCAACTGCCAGGGCTACTCTCGCCCGCCAGCACCATTACCGATGAATTTATCGATGAAAATAATGCACCTTCATTGGGCGAAGTCATCGCGCGCCGCCGCCAACAAAATTTGCAATGGCGTCGGCGCTGGCAGGAATTCCGCACCCACGCCAGCTCCGGCTTCACCTTCGTCGAGTCACTCGGCTTGTTGTATGCGGGCAAGCTTTTGAAAAACAATCTCACCAGTCAGCGCACCGCGCATGCGGTCGAACAAAGCGGGCTATCGCCAAGCACCATCGACAAGCTGCGACCGCGCTTTGCGGCCTCGCACAGTACCGCTCAAGGTGATGCCGACATCGCGGCACAGTCAGAGATGGCGGCGGGTATTTTAGGCGCGATGGGGCTGACCAAAAACTTTGCCCGGCTGGTGTTACTCGCCGGACACGGCAGTCAAAGCGCGAATAATCCCCACGCTGCCGGGCTCGATTGCGGCGCCTGCGGCGGACAAACCGGCGAAGTCAATGCGCGCGCCTTGACAGCGTTATTAAACGACAAAGTAGTCAGGCAAGGCTTGCGAGCCCGCGGCATCAATGTACCCGACAGCACCTGCTTTATCGGCGGCCTGCATAACACCACCACCGATGAATTACATTTATACGATCTCGATTTACTACCCGCAAGCCATGCGGCTGATGTCGCCCAACTCAAGCAATCACTGATCACGGCGGGTCAACATGCAAGAGCCGAACGCGCTACAGCATTAGGACTAAACGCGATTGAAAACGACGCTGGCGCGCTGCAACACGCCATCAAAACCCGCGCCAATGATTGGGCGCAGGTACGCCCCGAATGGGCACTGGCCAACAACGCCGCATTCATCGTCGCGCCGCGCGCGCGCAGCAAACATATCGATCTCGCTGGCCGCTCTTTTTTGCATGACTATGATTGGCAACAAGACCCGGGGCTGGGTGTGCTCGAACTCATCATGACCGCACCGATGATCGTCACCAACTGGATCAACCTGCAGTATTACGCCTCCACCGTGGATAATCCACGCTACGGCAGCGGCAACAAAGTGCTGCACAACGTCGTCGGCGGCAGGCTCGGTGTGTTTGAAGGCAACGGCGGTGATTTACGCATCGGCCTGCCGTGGCAATCGCTGCACGACGGCGAAATATTGCGTCATACACCACTGCGTTTAAGTGTATTTATCGAAGCCCCCGAAGCAGCTATCAATACGATTGTTGCCAAACATGAAATGGTCAGGCAATTGCTCGATCATGAGTGGCTACATTTGTTCAGGATTGATGCGGGGAGTGATAGTGGTAGCGATAGCATCAGCCGCTATCGTGGCGGGCGCTGGGAATGACTTGTGAATGAGGTTGAAAGTTGAAAACCCATGACAGTCATATAGGTCTGATGCAACGCATAAACATATAGACGTTTATCCGCTTAACCGGCTATCATACATATTTACATCTGCATATGTATATCAGGAGCCAGCATGAATGACCCCGTTCGTTGGACCGTTAAGGTCTCAAAAGATACCGATATATCGCTTCGTTCCTATCTTGCTCAGCAAGGCTTGAAAAAAGGTGATCTCTCGAAATTTATTGAGCAGGCGGTGCAAAAGGAAGTGTTTTCGCGTACGGTTGCCGCTGTTGAAATGCGCCATGCCGATACCGCTCTTCACGATATTGATGCCACGATTGATGACGCTCTCAGAGAAGTTCGTGCAGAAATGTGGGGAACGGCGCGCACCAAAAATAAAGTGAAGGCTAAGGTTGCAGTTAAACCAAAACGCCGCGCTTTATGAAGGTAATTTTAGACACTAACGTATTACTCTCTGCGTTTTTTAAAACAGATTCGCCGCCCTACAAATTGGTGCAGGCCTGGATTGAAGATCGTTTTCTGCTGGTGACTTCAAACGATCAAATCGAGGAGTTGACCCGCGTTTGTCGCTACCCTAGAGTTAGAGCGCTGATATTACCCACCGAGGTTGGGTGGCTGGTAAATAGACTGCGGGATAGAACCATGCTGTTAAAAAAATATCCTGCAGTCGAGATATCCTCGGACCCAGCGGACAACTTTTTATTCTCCATGGCCGAGGCAATCAGCGCTGATTATCTTGTGACAGGGGACAGGTCAGGCGTACTTGTATTTAACCCGCATAAAACAACACAGATTGTTACAGCGCGGCAGATGGTAGGCTTTCTTAAAATTTAATTCCAACACATGCCATCCACAATAATAAATAATTCTTTAACCTCCGGCATCCGCGACAATCATTTTCGCGGCAAGATCGGTGAATAGCTGAAAGATAATATTCGGCTAGGAAGCAAATTGTCGGGCGTGTCAGCTTTGGCGTAATCGCGATTGAGATTGACATTTTGCGCAGTGGTGCGCCAGCCCATTTCCTCAGGCCCGCGCTGATTGGGGCGATTCCATTTACCGAAGCGCTCGTGTCCGTCGATATTAAATACCGGCACAAATATCAGTACCTGTTTATCCAATGCGCCTTTTGCTGCACGGTTATCCAGCGCTTCATGCAATGCTCAGAAACCTGCATCCTTGCCATCAATTTCACCGGCATGAATCCCGCCCTGCACCAGCAATACCGGGATGCTGCGCTGGTGCGCCTCGGCGTGGGTGAAGGCGCCAGCACGGGTCGCGATCAAGCCAACATCGGTCGGCCTTCCGGCGTTCGACCAAATTCTGTGCAGCGCACCGCCTTGGGATAAGCCTTTTGATAAACAGCACAAAGCCGTATCACCTCATCATAACGTCCGGCTTTTTTAAAGCCTGATTTTTCAGCCGTAGTGCTGAGCGGATCAGCCTCAGCATGAGCCGCCGCATCGCCGTAATGGGTAAACAGACATATATACAAAACGACTGCAAGGCAACGAATCATAAAATGAACTCAATAACAATAAATTAGCGGGCTGTGGGGTGGAGCTGTGTATTGAGGCTGTGTATTGAGGCTGTGTAGTGGGGCTGTAAAGCGGACCTGCATGGCGTGCATACGCGTTGTGCTGATGTGTTTTATTTACGGGGCAGGATTGCACAGACGCTTGATCTGGCGATCATAAAAACGCGAAAAAAACACCAGCGCTATGACTGCACTAATCAGTGCAAACAACATATCCGATTGCGTGTCCCAAGGGTCGCCTTGCGTACCCAAAAACTCATCTGCGCCCTGCCCTAACGCCACCGCGGCGCCCCATTCAATCAGCTCATAGCTGGCACTTATCGCCATCACCACTCAGATCGCCAGGAATGAAGGCATTTTTTTACCACGCACTATTTCGCCGCGAATAAAAATCTCGCGTGCGACCAACGCAGGCACAAAACCCTGAAAAAAATGACCGATCTTGTCGTACGGATTACGGGTCAGGTGAAACAAATCAGCGATTTGAAAACCAAGCGGCACCCTTGCATAACTGTAAGCACCGCCCGCCATCAGCACCACCGCGTGCAGAAAAATGCACGCATAAAGCAAGCTCGTTAACGGGAACTTTCGATAACTGGTCCACATGATCGGCAGCGCAATCAGGATCGGAAAAATTTCCAGTAGCCAAGTGGTGCGGTCATAAGGATGCCAACCTGAATACACCAGCAGCGCGATGAGTGTCACGTTGGCGACAATAAGGCTGGTAAAGCGTGGTGTTTTCATACTGGCTTTAGCGCTCCCTAACTATTTATTCTCGGTAACTGCCATGGTAGCAGTGGTCGTTGTTGAAGTAGCCGGCCCCACATCCATCCCGTCATAGCTGTCGATCTGATGATGTGCAGCGAATGCCGCGAGCTGCTCATTCCTAGCGTGCAGTGATTGCACTGAATGAATTTCCGTTTTTTCAACATGCAAAAAATAGGCCGCGCCTTCCTGATCTGCTTCGCCGGTATGGGTGCAAATATCAACCAGCCGGTAGCCTTGTGCTTCAAGTGCAGGTACCAGCTCTCGTAGTTTAGTGTCGGCGCCATGTTTAAAAAAATAACCCCACAGCATCGGGCCATCAATGTTCCATGGCGCATCCTGACGAATATTGTCAAACATGGATTCAAGTGCTTCAATCGAGATCATGCGGACTTAATTTAGGGCGATGAGGGGACGGTAAAGGAGTGCTGCAAATATAGCATGCAGGCCGAGAAGCCTGGTGCAGGATGCGCCCGCCTTTGTTTGCCAGCCACAGCTGCATGAAAATTGTTGCACCATAAAAAACGCCCCGCCGGAAACAGGCGAGGCGTTTTTACCAACCGGATAAATATCTATTGCGGCAAAACGGGCCGTTCAAATTTTTCGTCACTGGTCAGCGTCTGCAGGAACGCCACTACTTTTTTAATCTCGCTGTCGGTCATGCCGGTGTTGACCAGCAGCGGCGATTTATTGGGATCATCATTACCGCCGTTTGCCATATATTTTACGGCCTCTTCCAGGCTGGCAACGCTGCCATCATGGAAGTATGGGTTGGAGATAGCAATCGAGCGCAATGTTGGCACTTTAAACGCGCTGGTATCCTCCACTTTTTTGCTGACATTAAAACGGCCCAGATCTTTTTTCTCTTTATTGGCTTCGAGGCCAATATTGTAGAACTCGCTGTTGGAGTACACGCCCGGGGTATGACAAATCACACAGCGGCCTTTGCCGATGAATAATTCAAAGCCTTCTTTGGCATCAGCACTCACCGCTTCGGTGTCACCTTTTTCATGGCGATCCCAAGGTGAATCGCCGCTTATGTTGGTACGCAGATAAGTGGCAATGGCTTTGGCAACGTTATCCGGATTGGGCGGCGCACCAAACACTGACTGGAACTGGGCGGCATAGCCGGGGATGGCCGCGAGTGCGGCTGAAACCTTAACCGGATCACCCCCAATCTGACCTTTCCAGGCGGCACCAGCATTGCCTTCCAGCGTGGCGGCACGACCATCCCAATACCAGGACTTCAGGTAACCCACGTTATACATGGTCGGGGTGTGACGCACATTCATGGAGCCGTCTGATTTCTTGGATAGTTTATTGCCATCCGCCCAGCCGAGATGGCGATAGTGGCAGCTTTCACATGACATTTCGCCGGTGCCGGACAGGCGCTTATCAAAAAATAATTGCTTGCCGAGCGCGACTTTTTCAGCCGTGATGGGATTGTCCGCCGTGCCCACTGGCACCGGGAGTTGAGATAAACGTGGGCCCGCTGGCGCGTTGGTGCTGGTAGCACCGGTATCCGTTTGCGTGCAGGCCGTAAGCCCTGCCACGCCTACTGCCGCCATAGATGCCATGGCGAAGGCAGCCAAAAAATGTTGTTTCATGAAACTCCCCTTTTTGGTAATACTCATCTATGCAAAATAGCGCGGGTGGCACAATTGGCACGAGTAGTGCGGGTGAAAATACCAAACAAAATCTTGAAATGGTTTACTACAAAAACTAAGCAAGCTTCTACAAAGTGGATTTATTTTACCGATACGCAATCTTATTATTTTTTAACCGGAATAGCACCAGCGGCTGCAGGTTTAGACGCTGCTGCTGCCGGTGTTGGCACGGATGGCGGCACTACGGCGACCACAATCGGCGTTGGCTTCGGCACAGGCTTACCGGCTTTTTTCATATTGCCCTGAAAGTTGGTAACGGCCTTGTCCTCATAGCGAGCCTGATCCAGCTTTCCCTTATCGGCATCGGCCTTGGCCTTTTCAGCCGTTGCTTTGTCCTTCTCGGCTTTTGCGGCGGCAGCGGCGGGCTCAAGCGGCGCGGGTGGGGGGATTTTAGCGATTGCCCCCGATGTGAATACAGCAAGCATGACGACTAATAAATAGGCTTTTATGTTCACAATTTTTCCTGATTATGATTTTGGTTCTAATCGTCGCCAGCGGCAGGTTGCGCCGCACCCATCGCGGCACCGCTGCGCTTGCCTGACTGCACTTCCGCTAGCCACAGCGCATGGTGTTCTCTGGCCCAGGTTTCATCGACTGAACCGGTTTTCATGCCTTGCAATGCGCCTTCGGTGCCAATGGTGCCAATATAAATATGACCCAGCGAGGCGGCAACAAACAGGGTGCTCAAAATCGCATGAACCAGATTGGCATCCGTCATTAGCTCACGAGTTGCGTTCCAGTTGGGGAACAGCATAATCACGCCCGACATACTCACCGCAATACCCAGGATCACAATGCTCAACCAGAACCAGATTTTTTCGCCCGCATTGAAGCGGCCAGACGGCACATGATTGCCGGATAGCAGCCCGCCGAATTTAGCCAGCCACGCAAAATCACGGCTCTTGAAAAGATTATCTTTCACATAAAGGATAAAAAACACCACCAGCGAAAATGTGAATAAGGGCCCAACGAAGTTGTGAATATTCTTGCCGACATTCGTCAGGAACGCAAAGCCGGACGCGCCTATCACCGGCATCAATACATGTTTACCAAACAAGATGGTGAGGCCCGTCAGCGCCAAGGCGGTAAATGAAAAAGCCAATGTCCAGTGCACCATGCGTTCCGCACTATTGAAGCGCTCTACCAGCCGACCTGAAGGCCTATCGTGGAGTTTGAACGGCCCTTTGATCGCAAAGAAAATTAATAGCAGTATCGGTACCACCAGCAAAATAATGCCGCCGTAAAAAGTCACCGGCCCGTTGCGCATGGTGCGCCACCATTGGCCCTGATCCTGCTCCAGGACATTGGTTTCATGGCCTGGCACAGAAGCGTATTGCGGCACACCTTGCACTTTATCCCATGCTGGCGGCACATTCCAGCCAGGCTTGGCGGTACTGCCAGGCACCAGTGGCGGCACCGGCATGGCAGACTTGGTGGCTATGTCCACAGTCGCGGGGGCAGTGACTGGTG
>JAYWCO010000398.1:0-8847 GCA_043780475.1 Burkholderiales bacterium
TGCCCGCTGCGCTGCGGCTATTGTGATACCGCCTATGCATTCCATGAGGGCAAAACCAGGCCAATTGAAGAGGTGATCGCAGAAGTCGCCACGCACAACACCCGCTATGTGTGTGTGACCGGTGGTGAGCCATTGGCGCAAAAAAATTGCCTTGTCCTACTCACGCGACTGTGCGATGCGGGCTATTCGGTTTCGCTCGAAACCAGTGGCGCGATCAATATTGTCGGGGTTGATCAGCGCGTATCGCGCATCATGGATATCAAAACACCAGGCTCGCTGGAGGTAGAAAAAAATCGCTGGGAAAATTTAGCGTTGCTGACTGCGCATGATGAAATTAAATTTGTGATTACCGGCGAAGCTGATTACCGCTGGGCGCGGCAGTTGATGCAAGATAAAAAGCTAACCGCTATTTGCGCCGTATTATTTTCGCCCTCGTTTGCCGAGGTCTCGCCGGCCCAGTTGGCCGAGTGGGTGCTGCGGGATCAGCTCGAGGTACGGATGCAGGTGCAGTTGCACAAAGTTATTTGGGGCGAAACACGCGGGGTGTAGTTTGTTATTGAAGCGCGATTGTTGAAACGTAATTATTGAAGCGCGACTGCTTAAGCGTAATCACCGAGGCGACCAAGCAAACCCGTAAAAAACAACACCCGATTTAAACAAGTTGAGATGGTCAGCCATGAATAAAATTATCAAAAAAGCGGTGGTCATGCTATCCGGCGGGCTGGATTCGGCCACGGTTCTGGCGATCGCGCGTGAGCAAGGCTACACGACTTACGCCTTGTCGTTCGATTACGGCCAGCGCCATCGCTCCGAGCTGGATGCCGCCGCGCGCGTAGCTGAGGTCGGTGGCGCGCAAGAGCATCGCGTGATCAAGCTGGATCTCACCGGCTGGGGCGGCTCGGCGTTGACTGATCATAAAATTGCAGTGCCGACTACACCCACTACCGGTATTCCGATCACCTACGTGCCGGCGCGCAACACGATTTTTTTATCGCTGGCGCTAGCCTGGGCAGAGACCTTAGGCTCGGTCGATATTTTTGCCGGCATGAATGCGGTGGACTACTCAGGCTATCCGGATTGTCGGCCTGAATATTTTGCCGCATTTCAAACCATGGCGCGCCTCGCGACCAAGTCCGGTATTGAAGGCGGTGAAATTACCATCCACACACCCATTATTAACATGAGCAAGGCCGATATTGTTCGTGAAGGCACGCGTTTGGGGGTTGATTATGCGATGACCGTGTCATGCTATCAGGCCAATGCGGATGGGCTCGCTTGCGGTGTCTGTGATTCATGTCGATTGCGTAAAGAAGGCTTTCACGCGGCCGGGTTAGCTGACCCCACGCGTTACGCATAATGTTTAACGGGGTGCAGCGTAAACTAATCTCCAGACATGACCATTACAATATTCTGACGGCGACCCCATGAACAATGTTTCGAATCTCGCGACCACCGTGGCGTGGCTGAGTTTTGCGGTGGCTTTTATCCTCGGCGCTATCTCGGCACGCACCCAATTTTGTACTCTCGGCGCAGTATCTGATATCGTCAACATGAATGATTTTTCGCGCATGCGCATGTGGGTACTGGCGATGGCCGTCGCGATTATCGGCGCGCAGGTTTTATACGCACTTAACCTGATTGATTTAACCAAATCATTTTATGCGCGCCCTAACATCACCTGGGCTTCTTATATTGTCGGCGGCTTGATGTTCGGCGTCGGGATGACGTTGGCATCGGGCTGTGGCAGCCGCACCCTGGTGCGCATCGGCGGCGGCAATGTGAAATCATTGGTGGTGTTTGTATTTTTGGGCATCGCGGCCTATATGACCTTGAAAGGCTTATTCGGTATTTGGCGCGTCAGCTATCTGGATGTGATCAATACCGATGTGAGCGTGCACGGCATCGCGGGCCAGGACTTGGGTAATCTGATCAACACCCTCGGCATCGAGAAAAAAACCGCCCAAATTGGCGCCGCCAGCGCTATCGCATTTGCGATGCTGGTATTCGTTTTAAAAAGCGCTGACTTCCGCAGCAGCCTGGATGGCTGGCTAGGCGGTTTAGGCTATGGCCTCGCCGTGGTGGCAGGCTGGTACATTACGGCGCATATAGGGTTTGGTGAAAATGCCGACCTCGAAATGGTGTTCTTCGGCACCAATAGCAAACAAGCCGAGTCGCTCACCTTTGTTGCCCCGGTTGCCTACAGCTTGGAGCTGTTGATGCTCTGGAGCGATAAATCACTGATCGTCACCTTCGGTATCGCCAGCACGCTTGGCATGATTCTGGGCTCATTCGCCTATGCGCTCGCCTTCAAACTCTTCCGCTGGGAAGGCTTTGCCAATGTTGAAGATACCCGCAACCATATTATCGGCGCGGTGCTGATGGGAGCAGGTGGCGTCACCGCGATGGGCTGCACTATCGGCCAGGGCATAAGCGGTGTTTCAACGCTGGCGCTGGGCTCGTTCATCGCGCTCGCATCTATGATCATCGGCTGCTACGCTACCCTCAAATATCAGTACTGGAAGCTCATGCAAGAGGTGTAATGGCCTTAAGCCGGACAAAAATAATGCAAAATACTGGCTGGTAAATCAGCGGTTTATCATCACATTTACTTATTACCGTAAAACTTTTGTGATTCATTGTTGACCGGAACGCTTCAAAAATTTATAATAGTAGGCTTCGTTGGGTCGTTAGCTCAGTTGGTAGAGCAGCGGACTTTTAATCCGTTGGTCGCAGGTTCGAATCCCGCACGGCCTACCAGATGAATCAAGCACCAGCCCGCTCTTAATTCTTAAGGGCGGGCTTTTGTTTTTATGCAATTGAATCGCTTGGGCGTTAGGAAGCCGCACAGTGTCACACCCTACCTGCCGTGCCCGCCCACAAAGCGCGCAGCGAATCCACCCCACCCGCAAACCCACACCGATATCTGCTATTCTTTTCTCCCACGTTCGTTGGCCGCAATCTGTGCAATCCCTTAAGTATTTCTCTTCTCTGTCCACCACCTCCCGCGAGCCCGGCAACCCGCTGTTGCCCGTTTCACTGTTCGCGATCCACTCACTGTGAAAGGTTTTTGAGTTTATGAATTTACGCGCGGTCTTTTTTATTCTGGTGTCTGCATTATCGACGGCGGCGATAGCCGATGAAGGTATGTGGACTTTTGACAATCTGCCGCGTGATGCGTTGAAGGAGAAGTACGCTTTCACGCCTGACAAGGCATGGGTCGATCATGCGATGCGTGCTTCGGTCAATTTAGGCGGCTGTTCAGCCTCGTTTATTTCACCAGAGGGCTTGGTGATGACCAACCACCATTGCACGGCGGGCTGTTTGCAACAACTCTCGAGCGCGCAGAAAAACTACTTGCAGGATGGTTTTTTAGCCCGTACCCGTGATCAGGAATTGCAGTGTCCTGCTACCGAAGTAAGCCGTCTCGAACAGATTACCGATATGACCAAAGAGATGAATGCCGCGACCAAGGGTCTGACGGGTGAGGCGTACAAGAACGCGCAAAACGCCATGAGCGCCAAGCTCGCAGCCGACTGCACGGGGGATAACAAAGCGACCGTCCGATGCAGTGTGGTGACGCTCTATCAGGGCGGGCAATATCATTTGTATCGCTATCATCGTTTTTCTGATGTGCGGCTGGTATGGGCGCCGGAAGATGCGGCGCCTAATTTTGGTGGCGATCCCGACAATTTTAATTACCCGCGTTTCGGCCTTGATGCAGCGATGTTGCGTGCGTATGAAAATGGCAAGCCTGCCGTGGTGAAAGACTATTTTCCGTTCAGCGCAAATGGTGCCAAGGTTGATGAGCTGGTGTTTACATCCGGCAACCCTGGCCGCACTAGTCGGCTGCTGACGGTCGCCCAGCTCGAGACCTTGCGCGATGTGCGGCTGATCTCCACCATGCGTCGCGGTTATGAATTGCGCGGCGCGCTCACGCAGTACCGCAAACTCGGCGCAGAGCAGGCGCGCGTGGCCTATAACGATCTGTTTTTTCTGGAGAACGGGCTCAAGGTTTCCAGTGGTGAATTGGATGCGCTCCAATCGCATGATTTGATCGCACGCAAACGCGCCGACGAGGCGTCACTGCAAGCTTATGTTGCCGCTAATCCCAAGCTGAAAGCCGAGGCGGGTGGGGCATGGGCTGCGATTGAAAAGGCGCAGCTGGTCTATCGCGAAATTGTCAATGAGTATGATGCGGTTGAAGGCGGTCGCGGGTTTAATTCGCGTTACTTTGGCCTGGCGCGTACGCTGGTGCGCGGCAGTGATGAGCGGATCAAACCGGATGGTGATCGCCTGCCAGAATTTTCTTCCGCGCGCTTACCGCTGGTGGAGCGACAGGTATTTTCACCTGCGCCGATCTACCCGGATTTCGAAAAAATGAAACTTGAATTTTCGCTGACCAAACTGCGGGAATCGCTGGGTACCGATGATCTATTTGTGGTGCAGGTGTTGGGCAAGGAATCACCCGAGCAGGTTGCGAAGCGCCTGGTTGATGGTACCAAGCTGGGCGATGCGGCTTTCCGCAGAGCCTTATGGGAAGGCGGCCGCGCCGCGGTCGAGGCGTCAGCTGATCCGTTCCTGAAGCTGGTGCGAGAAATCGATGCGCATGCACGCGCCATTCGCAAACGCTATGAAAACGAGGTGAGCGCGGTCGAGCAGAAAAACGCCGAACTGATTGCCAAAGCGCGTTTTGCGCAACTGGGCACCAAGGTTTATCCCGATGCTACCGGCACGCTGCGCTTGAGCTTTGGTGCGGTTCAAGGCTGGCTGGAGCGTGGCAAGCCCGTCGCGCCATTCACCGATTTTGCTGGCGCGTTTAATCGTCATACCGGTGCAGAGCCGTATGCGCTACCGGATTCATGGCTCGCCAATAAAGGCAAAATAAATCTCGCGCAAAATTATAATTTTGTGACCACTAACGATATTATCGGCGGCAACTCCGGCAGCCCGATGATCAATCGCAATGCCGAGATTGTGGGCCTGGCTTTCGACGGTAATGTACATTCGCATGGCGGCTCGTTCTGGTCTGATCCAAAATTGAATCGGACTATTGGCGTGACCAGCGGCGGCATTAAGGAAGCGCTGAAAAGTATTTATGGCGCAACAGAATTGCTGGCAGAAATAAACGGCAAATAATCTCTTCAAACATAAAAAACCCACCGATTGCGGTGGGTTTTTTTGTGGCTGTTTCAAACGGTGCGAGTAGTTCAATGCTGATTTTTAAAATACCGCTCAACGAGCATTAAAACCCCATTTAAAACCAAACGTATGCCGTTCAACAGATGTCATACGTTTTTTCACAGCCGATAACATGCTATCGCGCACATATTGCTGCCACCGATACAATGAGACGTGAATATTTTATGTCTGCCCACTACCCATGACTAATACTTCGTTAAATTCAAAGCAGCCCGCCCGTGTTGTAGCAGCATTGAATATTGCCCTCAATACTATGCCGCCTGATGGCGACGCAAGCTCGCAACTGATCGCGCTGGTGGCTGCTTTGCGCCCGCGTGATGCGGACGAAGTGGCCGATATGGTATTGGCGACTGAGCGCTTCAGTGCGCTCTGCGAGATCATTGAGCATGATGAATCGCGGCGCCTGGCATTGCGCCATTGTTTGCTGCGATTATTTGCGGATCGAAAGCAGGTCAGCTTTTTTGCTGATAGCGGTATTTTGCCCAACAGCGGATTTTTTTCGGAGCTGTGGCGGCGTATGGTTCATCGAATATTTCCGGCCATCACGAATCCGGACGCGCTTAAAGATTGCGTCAATCTGATATTCCATCGGCGCGATGATCATGTCTGGCTGGACGGTATTCCGGTTGAGCTGAAGCTGCGCTTCTGGCAAGTGCTGGGCATGAGCGAGCACCTCAATAATGGGGAAGGTGATGGCGACATCACCGCCGATCAGAAGGTGCTGCTCGATTCGATTTTGCAGATGCTGAGTGCCTGTGATGTGCTGGCGATTCGTATTGGTGCGATGGGGCTGGAGCCAGAGTTGGCGCGCCTCTCACCGCGTATTGAGGAACATGATTCGCCGTTTGTGGAACTTGCCCGCGAGGCGCAACAGCTTTCCACAGCGTATCGAAAATATCTGGTCGATGGTGAATCGCCCGCCGAGGATGAACGTCAGCTGATGGTGTTGATTGATCAGTGCCGTGAAGTCATCGTGCGGGTGCGCGCCCGCGCGGCCAGTATCGGCACCAGTCTCTCGCTTACTTATTTATTATGGCGTCTGGAGCAAAGCCTGCGACGGCTGGAAATTATGGTGCGTATGCTATCGATGCGCCATCAGGAGGCGATGGTTTCAATCGCTGCAGAACTGAATACGACGCCATCTGATAATCAAACATTGAACCAAACGCCAACCCAAACATTACCCGCGTTATGGGTAGAATTTTTAAGCCATGCGGTGCAGGGTGAAGGCCAGCGACAAAGTATTCGCGAACACATCAGCCGCACGATTGGCTTGCTGGCGCTGCGGGTTACCGAGAACGCGAGCCGTACCGGGGAGCATTACATCACCGCCACCCGCGAAGAATATTTTCAGATGTGGCGATCCGCCATGGGGGCAGGTTTTATCGTCGGTTTCATGTCGCTGCTGAAAGTTTACTCCTCCTTGGCCCCGCTGGCACCGCTGGGTTTTTTTGCAGCCTACTCGCTCAACTATGCGGTCGGTTTTATGCTTATTCACGCATTGCATCTCACCTTAGCGACCAAACAGCCCGCGATGACCGCCTCGACCATTGCTGGCGCAATCGGCGAAATTCGCGGTCGCATGCGTGATGTAGAAAAGTTGGCGACGCTGGTGGTGGATTTGATTCGCAGCCAGATCGCGGCGATTTTAGGCAATGTGCTGATCGCGATTCCCACGGCGATTCTGATCAGTTTTGTGGTGGCTCGAATCAGCGGACAGCCGCTGATGAGCGCAGAAAAAGCGCACAAACTTATCCACGAGTTGTCACCGTTTGACAGCCTCGCGTTGTTCCATGCGGCAATTGCCGGGGTGTGTTTATTCATCGCGGGCCTCATCTCTGGCTACTACGATAATCTCGCAGCCTACGAGCGCATTCGTGAGCGCATTGAGCACACCCGATGGTTGCGCGCATTATTGGGGCCGGCACGCTTGACGCGTTTTGCGGCCTATCTGGATGACAACCTGGGTGCGCTGGCCGGCAATTTTTTCTTGGGCGTGATGCTGGCGCTGGTGGGCACGCTGGGTTTCTTGACCGGGCTGCCGATTGATGTTAGACATGTGACGCTTTCATCCGCTAATTTTGGCTTGGCATGGGCATCGCTCGAGTTCGCGGTGGATGCCGCCACCGTAGGCCAAACCTTGCTCGGCATTGCACTGGTCGGGCTGGTCAATCTCTCGGTCAGTTTCGCGCTGGCATTATGGGTCGCGATGCGCGCACGCGGCGTCGGCTTCAGTCAGACGCGGATGCTAGCGGGTATTTTGTTACGGCGCTTTAGCAGCTCGCCACGGCAGTTTTTCTGGCCTGCTCAAAACCCTGCGGTGGATAGCAGCAAACAACCGTGATGCTTTTATGCCGTCGAATAGAGGAGTTTGAAACAGGTAAATTCTAAAAACTCGTCGCCCCGGCGAAGGCCGGGGCTCAGTCCATTCCAAATATTTTAATATATGAAGGACTGGGTTCGGGCCTTTCGATGGGGGCACCATGCGGTGCGCCGGAATGACAAAATTTTGAGGTTTTTAGAAGTTGCCAATAGCCTTACGTGATAGTTAAGGCGATTGTCTTGTTGATTGTTTACGTCTAACTACTCGCTGCATTCGCCGCGGCATGTAGATTTCATGCTGTCATCCGTCGCGTAGCCAACGCCGCGCAATCGTCCTACAACCGTGTCAGTGCTGGCCGACATTGGCGCAGCCATGCTCGCCCTAGGATGAGCTGGTAGTATTATTAGATAATTTAAACAAAACAGATAGCGGCAATCGTCGTGTGCAATGTGCAGAATTTTTCTGAAGCCTGCGCGTCATTTTTGCGTAGCGATTGCACTGCAAGTCGCATCGGGATGGCGTTTCGCCTATTCGCTAAACAACCTGGAGATCAGCATGAACTGGAAACTGAAAACGATATTGGGCGCAGCCGTATTTGCACTCACCACACAGGCAATGGCACAGATTACTTTTTATGAGCACGAAGGTTTTCGAGGCCGCACTTTTACGGCCAGCAGACAAATTAATAACTTTACAAACTATGGCTTCAACGATCTCGCTTCCTCTGTGGTCGTCGATAGCGGACGCTGGGAGGTTTGTGATGATGCACAATTTGAGGGCCGCTGTGTAGTGTTGCGCCCCGGTAGTTACGAATCCCTGAGCCAGTTAGGCATGAATGATCGTATTTCCTCGGTGCGCCCAGTCAGCCAGAGCTCGCAATATGAGCAGGACAACGATGTGAACAACTGGCCTGAGCCATTGCCTGCGCCTACCTACGATTATCGCCGTCGTCCTAATGAGCGTCTGCGTGAAGCGACCGTAACTTCCGTGCGCGCCGTAGTCGGTCCTCCCGAAGAGCGTTGCTGGGTTGAACGTGAACAAGTTTCCAATGATCGCGGCGACAGAAATGTTGGCGGTGCGATTGCCGGTGCATTGATTGGTGGCATTCTCGGTCATCAGGTTGGCGGCGGACGCGGTAAAGATGTGGCAACCGCCCTTGGTGCGCTTACCGGCGGTACAGTGGGTTCGAACGTCGGCCGCAATGGCGGCAGCTCTGAGCGTGATGTGCAGCGCTGCAATACCGTTGCCAGCACCACGCCCGCTTATTGGGATGTGACTTATAACTATCGCGGTCGCGAACACCGGGCGCAGATGTCTTCTCCTCC
>JAYWCO010000399.1:0-1664 GCA_043780475.1 Burkholderiales bacterium
CACCATCGACGCGGAAACTGCCAGCGGTTTACAGGTGAAAATCGGCGATGATATTCGCGTGGCGGAGTTCTAGGTGACCAACCCCCTTCCGCAATTTTCTGCATGGCTGGAGGCGGCCAAAGCGCGCAAGGATATTGCCGAACCGATGGCGATGTCACTGGCAACGGTTTCCGAAAATGGCCAACCCTCGCTGCGGATGGTGCTGCTGAAAGGCCATGACGAGCGCGGGTTTGTTTTTTACACCAACCTGCAAAGCCATAAAGGGCGCGATCTTGCGGCCAATCCGAAAGCGGCGCTGTGTTTCCACTGGATGCCGATGCAAAAACAAGTGCGCATCGAAGGCCATGTTGAACCTGTGAGTGACGCTGAGGCCGATGAATATTTCGCCAGCCGCCCGCGTGATAGCCAGCTGGGAGCATGGGCGAGCGCGCAATCGCAACCGTTACCATATACGGGGGCATTGGTAAAAAATATCGCCGAGATGGCTGCGAAATTCATGGGGCGTGATGTTCCTCGCCCACCGCATTGGAGTGGTTTCCGCATTGTTCCCCACAGCATCGAATTCTGGCAGCAGGGCAATTTCCGCCTGCATGACCGCGAGTTATTTGTTCGCGAAGGGCAGGGGTGGACGGTGACGAGGTTGTATCCGTAATTGTTATCCCGTGCCTGCGGTAGCAGCGAAAAGAGATATTAGACCTCTTCTGCAGCTCATGACCTAAGCTCTTGATATAAATGGCGGCAATGAGGTTAAATCGGAGGCCGAAGTGTTTTCGTCGGGTGGTGATATCGCCACCAGGCAACGCTTGACATGTTATAACATATGTTATATTATAGTGTAACAATTGTTATAACCAAGGAGTTCGCCATGACTACGCTCAAGATCACGCAAATCGGTAATTCGCTGGGGGTAATCCTGCCGAAGGAAATGTTAGCAAAATGGAATGTTGATAAAGGCGATTTGCTTTTCGCTAGCGAAATTCCCGATGGTTTTGCAATGCGCGCCTATGATGAAAAATTCGCTCGCCATATGGCGGCGGCGGAAATCATCATGCGCGAAGATCGTGATGTTCTGCGCAGATTAGCGGAATAGTTTTATGCAAATTACTACGATTGAACCGGAATGGATTTCCGAAGAGGAAGCCATAACCATTCACAGTCGCCAACTCGCTGAGCATGGCGGTGGTGATGGTGTGCGTGATATGGGCTTGCTGCAATCGGCGATGGCGCGTCCGCAAAATGCTTTTCACTATAATCAAGTGAACTCGCTGGCGAAGCTCGCCGCGTGCTATGGTTACGGCATTGCTAAAAACCATGCCTTCATTGATGGGAATAAGCGTACTGCCTATGTTGTGATGCGCACATTTTTGTTGGTAAATGGCTATAGCCTGAATGCCACCAAAGAAGAAAAATACCTCACCATGTACGACCTCGCCCAAGGTCATTTGACCGAAGAGCAACTCGCCGATTGGCTGGAAAGCACGCTCTACCAGCTTGCGTAATGCGTGCGTATGGTGTAGTTTGCGCCACTTAATGAACTGGAGGTTCGTATGTTTTTTATCTCGCTGATGAGTTTTGTCGTGGTGGCGGGTGGGCTGGTGCTGCTGCATTTTGCGCGCACGCAGCGCACGGTGGAATTGAAGCTGGCGGGCTGGCTGCTGATTATC
>JAYWCO010000400.1:0-3772 GCA_043780475.1 Burkholderiales bacterium
CGCCGTCAACGTATAACGCAAAACGATAAAATCATGGTGATCCGTGAGCTGGCCGTATTGCTCAAGGCGGGTATCCCGCTGACGGATGCAGTGCAATCACTGGCGCAAGCGCGTGAAGGCACCACCGTGGGTGATTCGCTCGCCCGCACCGCGCGCGCGCTCAATGCGGGCCAGCCATTTGTGGCCGCGCTGGCTGAGGCCAATATCAGCTTTCCGATGTATGTGAACCAGCTCAGTGCAACCGGCGAAATGACCGGCAAGTTAGCGCCTGCCCTGGCCGATGCGGCCAAGCAAATGGAATATGACGACAAGGTGAATCAGGAATTACGCAATTCGCTGATTTACCCGGTGATCCTGGTGCTGTCCGGGGTGAGCGCGGTGCTGCTGATATTTTTCTTTGTGGTGCCGCGTTTTGCAAATCTGATTAAGGGCAGCCGGGCGACCGATATTCCCGAAATTTCTTTATGGGTGATCAATTCAGGGCTGTTTTTTCGCGCTAACTGGCTGTGGTTTTTAGGCGCGGCGATGGTGGCGGGCTTAGCGTTTTATGTTTCCGTGCGCGAGGAGACCGGGCGCACCCGCTGGCTATCGAGATTGTCCAAATTGCCGTTGGTGGGTGAGTGGCTGACCGAAGCGGAAACCGGCCGCTGGGCGACCACGCTTGGTACTCTGCTGGGCAACCGCGTGCCGATTTTATCCGCGCTGGAATTGTCTGCGCAGGGCCTGCGCTTCCCGGATATGCGGCGCAATGTGCAGTTTGTGGTGCGCGATGTGCGCGGCGGTGCAACGCTGGCGGATACGGTAGCGAAATACGGCGTGGTCAATGCCACCGGCGTTAATCTGATTCGGGTCGGTGAAAAGTCAGGCGAGCTGCCACAAATGGTTGCCACGCTAGGCGAGCTGCATTCCGAATCGGGCCGCAATCGCATGAAACGTTTTTTGTTAATGCTGGAGCCGATTGCGATATTAAGCATTGGCGCGGTGATTGGCGTGATCATGGTGGCGATCATGCTGGCGATTACCAGCTTGAATTCGGGCCGGTTTTAATTGCCTGCCGGATGATTCAGGCTAACGTCCCATCAAGCGAGCTAACCAACTTTTAGGTTGGGGTGAGATAATTTTTTCTGGCGATGCGCTGGGTGGATTAAGCAGCCGTTCCAGCTTTGCATAATCGGGTTGCAGCCCGCCATTGATGGTGTCGCGCAAGTAGCCGTAGAGCGCCTCCGTATCAGCATCCAGCGCCAGATTATTTTCTGAAGCCCCAGAAACGGCGCGGTGTTTGGCCTGTTTTGGCTTGACGATGCCCGCCAATTGGCGTTCCCACTGTTCAGTTTCGCTGGCCATGCCTAGAAAGTCCGCCATGGTTTTTACAACCTTTATCGGCTCCTCAAGCAATTGATCAAAGCTCACTACCAGCCGTGGACAAACGGCGGTGTGACTAAAAATACGGCGATAGTATGCAAGCCACAACCCGGCCAAACTTTCCGCAGGTACCTCAAGCTGGTCTGCGATCGAGCGCATGACCGCGCGTGGGTCGCGGAAGGCAATGATGGCCACCACGCTGGGCGCGGCGGCTTGCCAAACCGGAAAAGTTAACGATAGCCGCGGATCTTTCCAGCCGAACCGAGGTTTTTCGGCGGCATAAAAATTTAATCTGTCTCTTGCTGTGGTCACCAGTTCATTTTTGTCCGCCATGTTCAGCGCTAAAAAACAATCTATTGCCGGCGGGCGCAGTACGCTCCCGCCTACGGCTGCGAGAATGCGCTCATTGAGTTCCAGCAATTCCCGATTCTCAAAATAGCCGTCAGGATTATTGTGATTACGCGGAATATGGCCAGACTCATCGCCGAAATCAACCGCCAGCACTTCATGCAAAATCCGCGATATGACTGAGGTGCCGCTGCGGCCAATGGACACCACCGCGACCCGTAACATCGGTGAGCTTGAGGACGGAATCATTGATCGGCCATGCCTACGCCAGAAAGTGTTGATTGATGAGCCATCGCCAGCGGGATGATCTGACGTTTTGATGGTGTCGACGGTAGAGACTTTGGATTGTATTACACCGCACGGGTTAGTTTGGCAATATAAAATCGCCTAAACCGGCGGTGCCAACAGGCGTATCCGCAGCTGACCCCGAATGGTGAAAGCAGGCTTTTAAAATTTCTGATCAACGTTAATGCATGAATTCCCCGTTTTGTGGTTTGATTAGGCTTGGTTGCAATAGTTAGCTTAATCCACGCACATATCAGGAGCTGAAAATGGGAAAATCGAGCGCATCAGAAATCAATTGGTTAAAAGAGGTGGAGGAACATGACTACCCGGCAGCGGAGTCCTATCTCAGCCTTATTTTTAATGAAAATCGAGTCGAACAACTGGTCGCAAAATTAAGAGCTGCGGTGATTGTGCGATACAAGGCGAAGGACATTTTTAGAGCCTCGCAACTGTCGCTTCTGGGGGTTAGCAACTCGCACGTCGAAAAGGACACTGCAAAGATCGGCAAGGGCACTGCACTCTCGCCCCTGCTGTTGGTCAAAGATGAAAGCATCGGCAAGCTGATCATTGCGGATGGCTACCACCGGTTGTGCGCTATTTACGGCCTCGATGAAGATGCGTTGATTCCCTGCAAAATTGTCTGATTGGCCTATATCAAATCGATTTTGACGCTCGCTAGGTTGACCAACACGGGCTGTTTATTTCTGCGTCTTCAGGCAGTAAATTTCAATCCTTAGTAGAGCGCAATATGTCACCTATAAACATCAATCATGCCAACCTCGCGCGTGGCATTGTCTGCTTCATGCTATTGCTTTATCCGGCTTGGGCGAGCGCTGCGCCCGAAGAAATTCAAGTGTATCTAGAAGAGTTTGCTGAACCAGGACAAGTCGGCCTTGATTTGCACACGATCTACGTTGCTTCGACCCAAAACAACGCCAACCAGCTGCCGCTGCACCAACTTCGGCTCACGCCTGAGCTTAGTTACGGGTTGAACGACCATTTTGAAACGGCCGCTTATTTTTTAACCAATTGGGTTGCCCACGGTAATCCGCAAACGGATGGTTTTAAGGTTCGGATGCGTTGGCGACCGATCGTGCCAACGGCGGCGGCAACCTGGTACGCCGCCGTCAATGTCGAATTAGGGCAATTGGCCAAGCGCTTTAATCGTGATGGCTCTAATGGCGAGCTCAAAGGTATTCTCACTTGGAAGTCGCCTTCATGGATCGCTGGCCTGAATCTGAATCTTGACCGTCCGCTACGGCTGCATACGGCAGCGCCGACGACGGCTGAAATTGACGCCAAGTTGGCCTATAAGCTAAATGACCATTGGCAATTGGGTATCGAAAAGTATTCGTTTTTGGGTCCTTTGCATAGCCGCGTAGCGGGGATGAATCCGAGCCATTCAACGTTCCTGACGGCCGATTTTTCGATTGCGAAGTGGGACCTTAATGTTGGGGTAGGGCAGGCGCGGGGCGACGTTCCCGACAAGCTCATTGTTAAAGCAATAATTGGCATACCAATCTAGTCATTCCCCGACACGGCCAAGTTTCGCTTAATCGCTTATCAATGAACTCAATCGGCTTGCATGTGCGCCCGGGTTTTTGGAGTGTTCCGCAGGAGGCTTGGCTTGGCTCGGCCGCAACTGCATCGGGCTTTTGAGGCGAGCTAACGGAATTCCCTAGGTTATATTTGACGTTTTCCCGAAAATTCTGGATAATGTTGGGTTCCGTGGAGAGGTGGCCGAGTGGTTAATGGCAGCAGACTGTAAATCTGCCCT
>JAYWCO010000401.1:0-3101 GCA_043780475.1 Burkholderiales bacterium
TCAACCCGGTCATTTAATTTTGCAGCAATGTAATAGCGCAGCCATTCGGGATTCAGGCCCAGCTTCAGATACGCCTGCGGCGACACACCGGTGCCGCGCGACTTGGACATTTTCTCGCCGGAAAAACCGATGAAACCGTGGACGAATACATTGTTCGGAACTTTGCGCCCGGCGAAATGCAACACCGCGGGCCAAAACAAGGTGTGAAAATAAATAATATCTTTACCGATGAAGTGATATTGCTCCACCTCATCATCTACCAAAAATTCATCAAAGCTGCGTGGCTCGCCGTTGAGCTTGGCTTTGCCGGATTCAAAATAATTTTTCAGGCTGGCCAGATAGCCGAC
Source organism: Burkholderiales bacterium (assembly GCA_043780475.1). Classification (GTDB taxonomy): domain Bacteria; phylum Pseudomonadota; class Gammaproteobacteria; order Burkholderiales; family Usitatibacteraceae; genus UKL13-2. Next base: position 348 of record JAYWCO010000401.1, read on the forward strand.
GGGCGCATCCATCCACACATAAAAATATTTGCCTGGCGCATCCGGAATCTCGATGCCGAAATAAGGCGCATCGCGCGAAATATCCCAGTCATTAAGATTTTTGCCGCCGTCGCCCAGCCATTCAGCCAGTTTATTTTTAACCTCGGATTGCAGCGGCGTGTGGGTAACCCACTCATTTAAAAATTTTGCGCAGCGCTTGTCGGACAGCTTGAAGAAAAAATGCTCTGATTTTTTCAGAACAGGTTTGGCACCGGTAATGGCTGAATAGGGATTTTTTAAGTCGGTTGGTGCATAGACGGCACCGCAAACCTCGCACGAGTCGCCGTACTGATCTTTGGCCCCGCACTTGGGGCATTCGCCTTTAATATAGCGGTCTGCCAAAAACATGCCTTTAACCGGGTCATAAAACTGTTCAACCTCACGCGAACTAATGAGTTTGTTGGCTTTTAATTTTTTGTAGATATCGTGCAACAGCGCCACATTTTCAGGAGAGTGGGTGCTATACCAGTGGTCAAAGCTGATATTGAATTTCGGTAGATCGCCCGCGCGTTCCGACGCTACTTTTTCCACCAGTTGCTCGGGTGTCAAGCCCTGCTTCTCGGCGTTCAACATAATCGGCGCGCCGTGCGCATCATCCGCACAGATAAAATGAACCTTGTGACCTTGCAGCCGCTGAAAACGCACCCAAATATCAGCCTGGATGTACTCCATAAAATGGCCAATATGAAATGGCGCGTTAGCGTAGGGCAGGGCGGTGGTGACGAAAAGTTTGCGAGGCATTAATTTTCAGGCGAGCGGGATGAGTCGGCGCGCAATCTTGGTTGTGAGGTGATTTAAAAAATGAAAAGATGAAAGTAGCAAGCAATTATTTTCCACACAGATTGTACCAAGCCCACTACCAATTTGATACGGCGTTGCCTCTCGTTTCCGATAAAATACGGGATTAAGCAGAAGTAATCCCAGACCCGTCTTTATTCTCGTTTTCATTCTAAGTTACTCCTCGCATTGATTGGCATACTCATGAGCATCACCACTGAACAAATCCAGAACGCACTTCGTGAATTGATTGACCCGGTTACGGATGAAAATTTTATCGATAGCAAGTGCGCTAAAAATATCAAGGTAGACGGCAGCATGGTTTCACTTGAAATCGTGTTGCCGTATCCCGGCAAAAGCGTCACTGAAGGCATTCGCAAACAGGTTGTTGAGCGCCTGAAAAAAATAGATGGCGTGGAAAATGTTTCCGCCAATGTGTATTCCAAAATTGTTTCCCATAGCGCGCAGCGCGGTGTGAAGCTCATCCCCGGCATTAAAAATATTATTGCGGTTGCTTCCGGCAAGGGTGGTGTGGGTAAAAGTACCACCGCGGTCAATTTGGCGCTGGCACTGGCGGCTGAAGGCGCGGTGGTGGGTATGCTGGACGCGGATATTTATGGCCCATCGCAGCCGATGATGCTGGGCATTACCGGGCGCCCACAGTCACGCGATGGCAAAACCATGGAGCCGTTGGAAGCGCATGGTATTCAGGCGATGAGCGTCGGCTTCCTGATTGACCCGGAAACCCCCATGGTCTGGCGCGGCCCGATGGTTACCCAGGCACTTGAACAATTGCTGAACGAGACCAGTTGGAATGATCTTGATTATCTGGTGATTGATTTGCCGCCCGGCACCGGCGATATTCAACTAACGCTGGCACAAAAAGTGCCGGTCACGGGTGCGGTAATCGTCACCACCCCGCAGGATATTGCGCTGCTCGATGCGCGCAAAGGCCTCAAAATGTTCGAGAAGGTCGGTGTGCCGATTATTGGGGTGGTGGAAAATATGGCGATGCATATTTGTACCAACTGCGGCCATCTGGAGCATATTTTTGGTGAAGGTGGCGGTGTCAAAATGGCGAAAGATTACAACATCGATATGCTGGGCTCGCTGCCGCTGGATATAAAAATCCGCGAAATGGCTGACAGTGGCAAGCCCACGGTGGTGTCTGATCCTGACGGCCCGATCTCAAAAATTTATAAAGATATCGCGCGTAAATGCGCGGTCAAAATCGCCAAGCAATCGCAGGATCGATCATCAGCTTTCCCCAAAATCGTGATTCAAAACACCTGATTGGTAGAGTCACGGATTGGTGCAGCTTATGAAAAGGTCGACGACTGAAGATGCGATAAAGCGCGCCGTAAAATGTCGGCAAGAGTCGCAATTGACGGAAGCGATGGCGATCCTGCTCGATCTACATAAAAAATATCCCGACCATGCCAAGCTAAATTACGAGCTCGCCTGCACCTATGACGGGCAAGGTATGGCCGAAGACGCGGTGGGCTTTTACGAGCGTGCTGTTGCTATGGCGGGTGGTTTGGAGAGGGCAGATTTACGCGGCTGTCTGCTGGGGTTGGGCAGCAGCTATCGTTGCCTGGAACAATATTCGGACGCGGTCAGAACCCTGCAAAAAGGCTTGGCCACATTTCCGGACGCGGAGGAGTTCAAGATATTTTTGGCGCTAAGTCTTTATAACCTGGGCGAAAATCGCGAAGCCGTTTCGATGCTGCTTACCCATATTGCGGAACATACGAAACACGCTGAAACCAAAACTTTCCGCCGCGCGATTCTGCAATACGCGGATCAGCCTGATCCCCCTTACGATCATTAGAATAAAACACAGATAGACACCACAATATGGCAGCGTTTTTAACCGGACATATTCGTATTCATGATGCCGAAAAATGGCATCAGTATTTGGCCGCAGTTGAGGCCACC
>JAYWCO010000402.1:0-4726 GCA_043780475.1 Burkholderiales bacterium
TGTTGAGCACAAGCGCTTAAAAAGCAATATTGGGCCTGGCTCAATTGCATCAACGTCACATCGGCATCGCCACGATGCACGATCAAAAAATCCTCACCGGCTTCGGGGATAATCGCGGCCGGGTTTTCATCAGCATCGCCCTGATCGCCGGGCTGATGCGCCTGCCAAATTTGAAATAACGGATACGCCGATTTGAGCAAGCGCGTGCTGGGATGCAAACTGAAAATCAGCGCCGCATATTGCGCATCCGGGACTGCGACCAAGCGTGATAAATCCTGTGTAGCGCTATCCGCAGCATGGAATGCTTCATGCCATGCCCAATCCAGACGCGCCATATCAGGCGCATGGTGGGGGGTTGCGGCAGATGTATTTAAATAAGTGCCCAGAAAATCTGGCCATTCGCGGCCAAATTGATTCAGATCACCCGATGGTGATGGTGTTTGCTGAATAAAGCGATCCGCTGCTGCCAAAAAATCTGGCTGTCCCATGACCGATTTTGTGGTCGGATAAATATCGCCCAAAGCCGCACGCAAGGTGCTCATGATATTGCGCCGATAAATATTAAAACGCGCCGACGGGGTGAGCGCGCTATGCGCGCCCTCGCGGATACCAGGAATACTGGCAACTGCGTCTGACTGAGAAGTCGCCGCCAACACGGCATGCATAAAATCACGCTGCTGGTTATGCAACATTCTGCACTCCGGCCGTTATTCCCGCCAGTGCCGCGCCACCAACCGGAAGCGGTGAAGTATGTATCAACTGATCGGCTAAAATAATATTAGCCTTAGCCGCTTCAGCAATTAAAATATCCAAAGGTGGAATATCAGTATCCCATTCAATCAGGGTGGGCACGGCGCCGAACTGCGCCACGGCCGCAGTATAGAGCGCCCAGACGGGATCGCTGACCTCGGCACCGTGGGTATCGATCAAAATTTCACCCGTGTCCTGAAAGCCCGCCAGATGAATTTCACCAATGTCGGCAGACTTCATCGCGGCCAGATAGTGCATTGGGTCAAAATCATGATTCATCGCGTTCACATAGATATTGTTCACATCGAGCAAAATACCGCAGCCCGCACGCTGCGCCAGCTCGCGTAAAAATTCCCACTCGGGAATCGTTGAATCAGTGAATTCAAGGTAGCTTGAAATATTCTCGATGAGGATTTTTCGACCCAGATAATCCTGCGCCTCAGACACACGCGTGACCACGTGGTCCAGCGATTCTTCCGTATACGGGATAGGCAATAAATCGTTCAAATAACGGCCGTCAACGCCGACCCAGCATAAATGCTCCGATACGAGCGCAGGCTCCAGCCAATCCACCAGATGTTTGAGCTTTTTCAAATGTGTCGAACTCAATGGATCTGCCGAGCCCAGCGATAAACCAACGCCGTGCGTGCTGATCGCATAGTCTTCGCGGAAGCGTTCGAGATAACGTAGCGGTGGGCCGCCCGCACCAAAAAAATTCTCGCTGTGAATTTCCAAAAAACTGAGGTTTTGTGGCTGCACCAGAAGCGCCTGATAATGCGGCGGGCGCAGTCCCACGCCAGCAATAGAGGGGTCGAGCGCAGAGCTCCAAGGAGAAAAATTCAAAGGATGATTAGAGTGCTGGCCCATGATTTAATCGCTTGTAAAGCAATGCCCTCAAGGCGAGGGCATTGCTTTAATTTAGGTTGCCGTACTCAGTAACTCATTCACCTACACACAGCAGCTAAAACCAGCAACCCAAACTGATCAGCAAATTCGGCTTAATACTTAAGCGGATCGACCTTTGCGTCTACTTTAGTATCACCCTTAACTTCAGGCTTTTTGGTGGTGCCGCCCGCCTTTTCGCATGCGCTTTTTTCGCCATCGGCAAGTTTTACAGGCTTGACCACAAATTTCCATTCGTCGGGCGCATTATCTTTGTCGGCTTTACCGGCGCATGAATGGTTTGCGGTGCCGCAATCATTCATATTTTTTTTCGCGATGCCGTAGCACTTTTCTTTTTTTGGCTTGGCATCTTGCGCCGCGGCGCTGCCACTAACCGATGACAAGGCAACCAGACTGGCGATGGCGGAAGAAAGAATAAGACTGGATTTCATGTTTTGCTCCTTGGCAAGATGGGGTCAAAATAAATATAAGGATTAATAAGTACAGGTGATGCGTGCAAAAAATCAAAATGAAGCAGAGCCTTAGCTAACGTTTGGCTAGCGGGATACGACGACATCATTTTATAAAGTTTATCAACATCGGATGTTACGAACAATCTTTACCACCGGATTCAGGAAAATTTTCGTCGCCAAACAACCCTCTATTGTTGTCAGCAGTATGACCGCCAGCATTTTCCATATAAGCACCTTCAGCATAGCTTGTAGCCAGTTGCCTGAGGAAATCGAGCTGTTTATCAAAACGCGCACAGTTCAAGCAGACATATAAATGCCGCTTCAGCGATTCGCTTTCATCATCTGTCAAAAGCCGGTCTTTACGCTGGCTCATCAAACGCGCCGCCTGCTTGCATGAAACATCCTCCATCGCCTCATTCATGTCGATAGCCCTGGAACCAATTACGCTCTATGCATTCTCGAAGACTAACCCGCGCGCGATGCAAGATTACCCAACAATTAGACGATGAAATAGCTTCGTCCTTACAAATTTCATCGGTATCAAGGCCCATCACTTCACGCTGAAAAAATACCCGGCGTGCGCATTCAGGCAGCTTGTCCATGCAGTGCTCAAATGCCGCAAAAAACTGCTTTTGTTCAAGCGCGTCGTCCGGGGCAGGCCAATCCTTGAACTGCTGTTTCCAGTGCCCCGTGTCGTCAAACAATACGTCAAACCATTCCGGATCGGCAGAATCATCCTCGCTGGCGGCTGAGACCAGATGCTTGCGCTCGCTGATAAGATTGCGCTGAAAATCAATGATTTTGAATTTCAAAATCGAGACCAGCCAGGTACGCAAGGCGGACTGTCCCGAGAAGCTGTCAATGCCCGCCAGTCCGGCCAGCAGCGCCTCCTGCACTACCTCTTCAGCTTGCGCGGTATCACGCAGGCGGGCCATGGCGAAGCGCAGCAAATAACCATGATGACTTTCAACTTCGCTGAAAAGCTGGTTATGCCGCTGGGTAGTTGGTTTCGAATCGGTATTCGTTATGTTTACCATGTTATTAATAGTATCGCCTATGCCGGATGGTTGCGCTAACGTAAAGCAGCGCCAGAAAAGCCTATTTGCCGCCAAGCCTCAAAGACCATGATGGCCACCGCGTTGGACAGATTCAAGCTTCGGTTGGCCGGGAGCATCGGCAACTGCAGACGGCACCCATCGGCGAATTCAGCCTGCACGCTTGGCGGCAGCCCCTTTGTTTCCTGACCAAAAACAAACACATCGCCGTCTCTGAATACCGGCAAGTCATAACGTATCGGTGCAGGGTTTTCAACCGCAAAAAATCGCCGCTGATTCCAAGCCTCACTTAAAGCTTCACGACACGCAGCCCAATTGCTGTGATGCTGAACCTGGGCGAGCTCGTGATAATCCAGGCCCGCCCGCTTTACGCGCCTGTCGTCCCACTCAAAGCCAAGCGGATGCACCAGATGCAAACGCGCCCCGGCGTTGGCGCACAGCCGAATCACATTACCAGTATTGGGTGGGATTTCAGGTTGGTAGAGAACGACGTGAAGCATCAATATCCATTAGTAAATTTAGCAGCGCAGCCACGGTGAGCGCGCTACTGATGGGTTGCGCGTGCACAAGCCCACGCTTCAACATAAATGGCGCCGGCTTTTTTGAGCGCTTTGGCGGCTTCCGAAAACGTTGCGCCCGTGGTCATCACATCGTCCACAATCGCAATACGCTTGCCTTCAACATGAGCCACACAGTCAAACGCACCGCGCACATTTTTTAGGCGTTCATCGCGTTTTAAGCCGCTTTGCGGGCGGGTCTCGCGCACGCGTTTCTGGCCGTCGGCTAAAAATTCGATGCCCAGGCGAAGCGCCACCGCACGGCCCAGCAAGGCAGACTGATTAAAGCCGCGCTCTGCCAGCCGCTTAGCCGCCAGCGGCGTGGGCATGATGATGTCGGGGAAGGTGTAGGCGGGCTGTGCAGTCTCTATCTCTGCCTGAACCGAGACACGAGCCGCCAAGGCGTCCGCAAACATGCTGGTAAAACCCAGATTAGCGCGAAATTTATAGGCTTGAATCAAACGGTCCAGCGGAAATTCATAGTGAAACGCGGTAATCGTATGGTCAAAATGCGGCAAGTCGGCGAGGCATTCGCCGCATTCACCCCGTACAGCTTTGGCTCCCACATGCCCCTTAAGCGGAGCCGCACAACGTATACAGGATGGCCCGATCGAACGCGGCAACCCTGATGCACAGTCATCACAGATAACATTCGGCGCAGTCGAACCACACAGGGCGCAGTCCTGCGGGCTTAGGCGTGCGAAAAGTGTTTTGAATGAATGGTTGGCGGTATCGGAAAAAATATTTATGCTCTATTTATAATCAATTGTCGTTTTTAAAAAGCTCAACAGTTGACATAGTCAACTGCTTTGAGGATCATATCTAGGTTGTTATTTTAGCTGAAGCATTTGCATCAGCATTACGGCCCAATATTGCTCTGGATTTTGTCTGTTTGCTGGTTTGCTGCTCACCGACCGCTCATTCTACTCATTTCATTTCGCAGGAAAAATCATGGCGCTATCGACTGACGCAACCACCTCTGCACAAGCTGTTTCGGTGCCCGCATCAT
>JAYWCO010000403.1:0-2633 GCA_043780475.1 Burkholderiales bacterium
AACGTAGAACTTACGCGTCGCCCTTGTTCTGCGTGGAAACATAATCAAGTTTTTCCTTGATACGTGCCGATTTGCCTGAACGCTTGCGCTGATAGTAAAGCTTGGCGCGGCGTACATCGCCCTTGCGCTTGACTTCAATCGAAGCGATCGTCGGGGCATAGGTTTGGAAGGTACGTTCCACGCCTTCGCCCGAGGAAATTTTACGCACGATAAACGATGAATTAAGGCCGCGATTGCGCTTGGCAATCACCACGCCTTCGTAGGCCTGAACGCGTTTGCGCTCGCCTTCGATCACGTTTACGTTAACGATTACGGTGTCGCCCGGTGAAAAAATCGGAACGACTTTGGCCAAACGGGCCATTTCTTCCTGTTCCAGAATATCAATCAGATTCATGTTGCTTCCTTTTCATCATTAATGGCCTTTATGGCCCTCGGTTTTTTCAACCTTTCACACAGCGCCCTCGTCAATCAACCTCTCAGGGATGTGCGCCTTCTTTTGCGCTTCATGTTTACGACTATTGCTGTGGCTGATTTTATGCAGCCGCTTCAATTCTTTTTTCGATTTTTTTCTACACCTTGCTTCGTTTTATCTGCTGCACCCGCCAATAAATCCGGTCGGCGTTCAAGCGTTCTTGCCAATGCCATCTGGTGTCGCCATTTAGCGATTTCCACATGGTTGCCGCTCATTAACGCCGGCGGCACAATCTGTTCATTCCACACCTCAGGCCGGGTGTAATGCGGATGATCCAGCAAGCCTTTCCGCATTGGTGAAAACGAATCCTCAACAGCAGATTCTGCGGTGTTCAGCACCCCTGGCAGCAGCCTTACCATCGCATCAATCAGCACCATCGCGGCTAATTCACCACCCGACAATATGTAATCCCCGATCGATACTTCCAAATCGACGCGCGCTTTAATCAAACGCTCGTCAATGCCCTCATATCGCCCACACAAAAAAACCCATCCCGGCGCTTCAGCCAATTGGCGGATACCCGCATCCGTGATCGGTTTTGCCTGCGGTGTCAGGTAAATTACCTTCGGCCGGTCAATGCCCAGCGCCGCACCTGATTGCTTTTGCCGTGCTAAAGAATCATCAATTGCCGCATCAATCGCAGCATTCAACGGTTCCGCTTTCATCACCATGCCGGGGCCGCCACCAAAGGGGCGATCATCAACCGTGCGATGTTTATCTGCGGTGAAATCGCGCGGGTTCCAACATTTCAGCGCCCACGCTTTTTCATCCAATGCCCGCCGCGTAATGCCAGAATCAGCAATCGCGTCGAACATTTCAGGAAACAGGGTGATGACATCATATTGTTTAGTCATCACTATGCGTCCCTATTCCGGTCCTTCAATAATCCTTGCCCCAGTTAACCGTCACTACTTTTGCATGGCGGTCGACTTTCACAATCACGTCAGCGACAAACGGGATCAAAATTTCTCCGCTCTCACCTTTAACCACCAGCACATCGTTCGCGCCGGTTTGCATCAGTGTGTCAACCTGGCCCAGCTGCTCGCCCAGTGAGTTGACGACTTCAGAGCCGATTAAATCCAGCCAGAAAACCTCGCCTTCACCTGCCTCACCGAGTGCCTCACGCGGAATCGCGATATCGCGTTTGGCAAATCGTTCTGCGGCAGTACGATCATCGCAACCTTTAAATTTTGCGACCACCGCTTTAACGTTGACCGCAAAATCCTCCAGCTCAACTTCTTCCCAAATATCTGAATCCTGAGGGTTCTTGCGAACTAACCAGGTCGCATACGCATCAAGGCTGTCAGGTGAATCTGTAAAGGTTAATAGCTTGACCCAGCCTTTGATGCCGAATGGCGCGGCGATGCGCGCCATTACCACCAAATCTTTATCGCCCGGTTTTGGGCTGACGCTCGGCGCAGATTTATTTTGCAACGGCAGCAGGCGCTACTTTTTTGCTGCGCTTGATCAGTTTTACAACGGCGTCAGATGGCTGCGCGCCTTTGTCCTGCCAAAATTTGAGGCGATCCATTGCCATACGGAAAGGCTCGTCGTTACCGGAAGCGACTGGATTATAAAAACCCAGGCGTTCAATAAAACGGCCATCGCGGGGGTTGCGCGAATCAGCAACCACGATGTTGTAGAAGGGACGACCACGGGCTCCGCCGCGTGCGAGTCTGATAACGACCATGAATGAATCCTTTAGTGTGAAAACTGTTTCATTAGACAATCCGTTGAGAACGGATAACGGGCCGGTTGCGAACCGGTAACACTCGTTGCGATTGGTGGCTTTCCAGCAGACCAATACAACCAGCCCAAAATTATAACAAAAACAAGGGCCTAGGCGCAAGCGCTAGTTTGTCGTCTGGTTAATGAGGGTTTGCCTCGGCTATTCATATTGCCGCCCGCGCTAATAAACATCTTGATGCGCCTTGAGCAAAGCCTGTACCTGCTGCGCCACGTTTAATAATTTTTCATCCTGATGGCGCATGCCGACGATCTGCAAGCCTAGCGGCAAGCCCGCCTTGGTTTGATAGTGCGGCACATTGATTGCGGGCTGGTGCAGCAATGTTGGCAGCCGATTAAACACCGGGTCGCCGGTCGCGTCGAGGCCTTTTGGCGCGCCGCCGGGGGCCGCCGGCATCAGCCACGCATCACAACC
>JAYWCO010000404.1:0-2930 GCA_043780475.1 Burkholderiales bacterium
ACTGGCTTTAGCCTTGGCTCGACGGTTTATGTACATTGAAAGTTGATCAGCAGATTCAGCCACTAAAAAATATTTAAACCGCCATCTCTTATCTCACACCAACGTCTGGTTTAACGAGCTTGCTGGTAAAAGTATGCAGCGGATTTTGTAACAAACTACAACCGTCGGGCATAGACGACGTTAAAAAAGGCTTTAGAGACTAAGATAATGCAAATGGCAGAATTGAACTATTGTCCGCGATCAATATTTATTCGCTGGCTGACGGGCTGACTAATTTAAAGCGCTACGGTCACCCATTCTATGCGGCGATACGATGGTGATGCATAGGCCACAACAACCGCAGTAACGCCCGCCATAAAAATAACCGGAGCAAAGCCGTGCACGCGTTAATGAAACTATCCCGCGCCATTGATGGCCTGAATGACCGCGTTGGCAAGCTGGCAAGTTGGCTGATCCTCGCCGCCGTGCTGGTGAGTTCGGGCAATGCCATTATTCGCTCGCTATTTGATAAAAGCTCGAACGGCTGGCTGGAGCTGCAATGGGTTTTGTTCTCGGCCGTGTTCCTGCTGTGCGGCGGCTACGCGCTGCTGCACCATGCGCATGTGCGTATCGATGTGGTTTACACCCGCTGGTCGCGACGCACGCAGCTGTGGATTGATATGGTCGGCACGGTATTTTTTTTACTGCCGATGGCGATACTGATCATGGTTTTATCATGGCCCGTATTTATCAATGCCTACATGAGCCATGAAATTTCCGCCAATGCAGGTGGCCTGGTGATATGGCCTGCACGGCTGCTGGTGCCGATCGGATTTTTGCTACTGACGCTGCAAGGACTGTCCGAATTGATCAAACGTATCGCCATCCTGCGCGGTCTGCTGCCTGATCCGGCCCTTGATCACAGCTTGTCAGCCGAAGAAGAGCTCGCGCAAGCGATTCTGGCGACCGATAAAAAACCGCTACCCGCTGTGACCCCATGACCCCATTCATTATTCACAATATGGCCCCGCTGATGTTTGTCGGGCTGTTTATCTTTTTACTGCTCGGCTACCCGGTCGCGTTTGCGCTGGCCGCCAACGGCATTTTGTTTGGTCTGATCGGTATCGAGCTGGGGCTGCTGTCGCCATCGCTGTTTCAAGCATTGCCGGAGCGCATCTGGGGGGCGATGTCGAACGAGACCCTGCTGGCGATTCCGTTCTTCACCTTCATGGGTTTGATACTCGAACGCAGCGGCATGGCCGAGGATTTACTGGAGACCATCGGCCAGCTATTCGGCCCGGTGCGAGGTGGCCTCGCATTCGCGGTGATTTTTGTGGGTGCGTTGCTGGCCGCCACCACCGGCGTAGTGGCGGCCTCGGTGATTTCAATGGGGCTGATTTCACTGCCGATCATGCTGCGTTATGGCTATGATCGCCGCCTGGCATCCGGGGTGATTGCGGCATCGGGCACACTGGCGCAGATTATTCCGCCGTCGCTGGTGCTGATTATCATGGCCGATCAGCTCGGCAAATCGGTCGGCGATATGTACGCAGGTGCCTTCATTCCTGGCCTGGTGTTAGCCGGCCTCTATGCGCTGTATGTCGTTGGTGTGGCGATCATCAAACCAAGCTGGGTACCGGCATTACCGATAGAAGCGCGCGCCTTTCGGGAGTCAGGTGGGCGCAGTGGTTACGCCTCGTTTGCGGCGCTCATCCTGATCGCGCTGACCGCCGGGATTTTATTTGGCATGAATGCGAATGCGGCCGTCGCGGCAATGCTCGGCGTGATCGGCAAAACACTGCTGGATCCGCTGCAGACCGATCAGATCGTGGTGTCGGCGATGGTGGTGGGCTCATGCGTGGCGCTGCTGGCCGCGCTGCTTAACCGATGGCTCAAGCTTAACCTGCTATCGACGATGGCTGAGCGTGTCACCTTCGTCCTGATGCCGCCGCTGATGCTGATTTTTCTAGTGCTCGGCACTATTTTTGTTGGCGTAGCGACCCCCACCGAAGGCGGTGCCATGGGTGCGACCGGGGCGCTGATCATGGCGGTGGTGCGGCGTCGATTAAATTTAAAACTATTGCGTCAGGCGATGGATTCCACCGCCAAGCTCAGCGCTTTTGTGGTGTTTATTTTAATCGGCGCGCGGGTGTTCAGTCTGACGTTTTATGGGGTCAATGGCCATCTCTGGGTAGAGGAATTACTGGTTAACTTACCGGGCGGGCAGGTAGGCTTTTTGATCGTGGTGAATCTGCTGGTATTCGTCCTCGCCTTTTTTCTCGACTACTTTGAGCTGGCCTTCATCATCGTGCCGTTGCTTGGCCCCGCCGCTGACAAGCTCGGCATTGACCTCATCTGGTTTGGGGTGCTGTTGGCGGTAAATATGCAAACCTCTTTCATGCATCCGCCGTTTGGCTTTGCCTTATTTTATTTACGCAGCGTGGCGTCGGCCAAAAACTATATTGATCGCGTCACCCGTAAAGTAGTAGCGCCCGTGACCACCGGGCAGATCTACCGGGGTGCCGTACCATTCGTCATGATTCAGTTGGTCATGGTGGCGCTGGTGATCGCGTTCCCGCAGATGGTGATGGTCTATAAAGATGATGCGGCCAGGATAGATAGAGTCGACAGGGTTGATCAAGTCGACATACCCCAGACTGAAACCCGACCCGGTGAAACCGAGCAAAAAACCAGCGACGATAACAACAATGATTTAATGAAATCACTCATCGGCACACCCGCAAAGACGGAAGTGACACCCGAACTGAAAACGGACGCACCATCGACCGCGCCTAAAAAGATCAAGCCGAAAGCCGCATAAATTGATTCAACATCAGAGGTGTTAAACTAGGAACTATATTGTTTAAACCAGTGCCCAAGTATAGATAAAAATAGTATGCCATCCATCGGCAATTATTTGAAATCATTTCAACTTGTTGCCGAACTGGCCC
>JAYWCO010000405.1:0-3924 GCA_043780475.1 Burkholderiales bacterium
CGGGTCAGCCATTTTCGATTGAGCTCGGCACGGCCGCGCCAAGTGTTTTCACGATAGGCGCGGGTCAGCAATTGACATAGATTGAGATAGCCCGCTTCGTTACGGCACAGCAGCAACAAGCGTTGTGGCTGATCGCGATTTTTTTCATTTTCGATAAAAACATCGCAACCAATAATCGGCTGCACCCCGCGTCCCCGCGCCATTTGATAAAACTTGACCGCACCGAATACATTGGCTACATCCGTAATCGCCAACGCGGGTAGCTTGGTCGCACTCGCTTTCGCCACCGCCTCGTCGATGCGAACAATCGAATCCGTAATCGAGAATTCAGTATGGAGGCGGAGGTGAGCGAAGTGGGGGGAGATGGTCATTGCGAGCGTTCAAAATTCAGAGCGAATTTTACCACTCGCCACCTGCTTTCGAATGCTTGCGAATTTAATCGAGAGACGCTGGTCGTAAATAAACAACTTGCAAACCGGTGCTAAATAAATACCGTCCGGCAATGTGCGGCGATTTCTTCGGCCAAGCGCGCATGCAGGCTGACGGGCAAATCATGGCCCATACCGGCGATCACGGATAATCGGGCAGCCGGGATTTCACGTGCGGTCTCAATCCCGCACGCCACCGGCACCAGCGGATCGTCCTTACCGTGAATCACCAGCGTGGGCGCGGTAATGCGGCGCACCGCCTTGGTCCGATCACCACTCGCCGCAATCGCCATCAGTTGCCGCGCAGCACCCGATGGATGGTTGGAACGGCGTACATGACGCTCGCAAAAAAGATCAAGGACAATTTCGTCTTCCGGAAAGCCGGGGCTGCCAATGGCACGAATCACGTTTTTCATGCGCCGCACTGCACCGGCAATATCGCCTCGTTTTGCGGGCGGCGTAAAAATGGCGCTGCAGGCTTTGCGGGTCGGCCCCGGCAGACTGCGACGACCGGTGGTGGACATGATTGAGGTCAGGCTCGCGACTTTATCCGGAAAATTGGCGGCCAGGTTCTGCGCGATCATACCGCCCAGCGATGCCCCCACAATATGCGCGCGCGCAATGCCCAGTGCGTCCAGCAAACCGGCTGCGTCTGCCGCCATATCGTTGATAAAGTACGGCGCTTTAAGCGGTATACGCAGCAGATTTTTGACAAACTCCAGCGGAATATTCGGGGTGCCGAGATGATCCAGCTTGGTCGATAAACCCACATCGCGGTTGTCGAACCGAATCACGCGAAAACCCTGAGCCACTAATTTTTCACAAAACGAATCCGGCCACGCAATCATTTGCATACCGAGACCCATTACCAGCAGCAAGGGTGGGGCGTCATGCGGGCCGAGGATTTCATATTCGAGCATCAGCCCGTTTGATGGGATGGATGGCATGGCCGCTATTCCGCCCGATTCGGATCGCGGTAGAAATATTTCCGCCAGCCGCTACGATCAAACCTGCGCCACTGCCCTTCAACCTGCGCCAATCGATCAGCCACCGCGTAAAGCGCAATCGGGTTCATGCCCATGCCGACATGGCTGGCGATAACCTCTATATTCTCAGCCGTCTTGGATTCTTTTTGAATCGATAAAGGCCATGACACCACGCCATCGGTGCGGCTAAAAATCGAGGTGGTGGGCACCGGCGGTGCGGCTTTGATGTGCGCCAGCATTTGTTTATCCTGCAGCTTATGGCCACTCACAAATTCATAAAAACGCCATGCATTGGTCGCTTTGGGGTCGCCCGCAAACGGGGTGCCCAGCGTAATCACGCTGCGCACATGTTTGGGTAAGGCCTTGGCGAATTCACGTGCATAGAGGCCGCCGAGGCTCCAGCCGATCAAGCTCACTTTACGTTTGGAGGCTTCATGAATTTGCATCACGCGTTCCACGCTTTTTTTCAGCACCCCATCGCGCGGCCCAAAATTAAAGCCCAGATCCCAGCCGTGGGTTTCATAGCCTTGCGCAGACAAAAAACTGCGCAAAGGTGCGGTTGAAAAATCGCCTGCGCCCAGCCCGGGGAACACAATCACCGAGTGGCCGTCACCGGGCGGCGCGGTTTTTAATAGCGGCCACGCAGCCAAGGTGGCGCCAAGTTCCCACGGCGCACGGCTTTCCAGCGCGATTAAAAATGCACCCGGCGCGCGCAATGGCTCGGTCATGCTGTCGATACCAAACAGTGGACCGCTTTTAAACCCATCTTTCGCACTTGATGATGCGGCTTGCTTCGCACGGAATTTTTCCAGGAAATCGAAAGGGGATGGTGCGTCATGGGGATTTTTCATGCAGGTATTAAATGGAAATTGAGATTGAGATTGAAATTGAAATTGAAATTGAATTTAAGTTTTTTGTGTTTTCTTCTTGGCCACGGCAGGCGTAGCGGTTTTCTTTTTAGCCGTGATTTTGGGCGCAGTTTTTTTAACGACCGGTTTTTTAATCACTGGTTTTTTGGCTATCGGGTTCTGTAGCCTTTCCGCCTTCCCCGCTTTGTTCGCTTTCATCACAGGTACTGGTGCTGCGGATGTCGCCAGTGAATTAGTCTCGCTCTTCAAATCGCTCATCATCAGCCCGACCAGCTCGCGATGGCCTGCGTATAAATGTTTCACAAACTCACCCAAGCGCGGCACCTCATCTTTGGCGGCAATCAAGCCATAGTCGAGCGAGCCGTCATAGGAATGTATGGTCAGATTCAGCGCCATGCCGTGGGTGACGATGGAGACGGGGAAATTTTGCGTCATCCGCGCGCCGGCCATATACAGCGGGATCGGCGGGCCGGGCACATTCGAGATCAGGATATTCGCCACGACCGGAATGCGATTCGACGCAACCGCAGTTTTATAAAGTGGTGTGATCACGCTCATCAACCATGGAATACCGAGCGAAGGCAGATCGGTTGCGGCTGTTGTCATCACACCTTTCAGACTGCCGGTGAGCGATTTAGCCGCGACACTCGCGTCACGTATGGCAAGCAGGCGCTTCATCGGGTCAGCAATATGCGTCCCCATATTGATTAGCATCATTGTGACCTGATTATTCGAGGTAGTGTCACCGGCTGCGCGCAAACTTGCGGGCACCGCACCGACCATGGCTTTGGCCAGGATCGATTTATCCTTGGCGAAATAACGGCGCAACGCGCTAGCCACTGTTGCCAGCACCACATCATTCAAGGTAATGCCGAAGTGTTTGCCAATGGCCTTCGCTTCAGCCAGCGGAATGCGGGCGGTGGTGAAGCTGCGCCGGGCGCCAATGGCCACGTTAAGCGGCGTACGCGGGCCCAGCTTGATGCCCGCAGGCAGTAATTTTTTGGCGGCTTGCAGCGGGGTATCGCCCGATTTCAAGCTACCTAGATTGCCGACCAGCGCCATCATATTGGCCATGCCGCTGAGCTGCTCGCTGGGGGCGCCCAAGGTTTTAGCCTCACTGCTCGACAACACCGCGCCCACGATTGACTTCATCGCACCAGAACCCGCACTTAATCCAACATTCAAGCCAGCCTTCAAAATTTTTCCATACTGCGCGGCGCTATTGCGTATCGCCGAGCTCAGCATGCTAGTCGCAGATAACGTCATCCCACGTTTGCTGGCTGATTTTTCTGAAGCCGCGCGAGCGGGCGGATGGGGTTCGATATCGAGCAAGGCCTGCGACAGCGCGACCCCGGCCTGTCCATCCATGCCGGCATGATGCAGGCGCGAGGTGAGTGCGACTTCACCGCTTTGCAGCCCTTCAATCACGCTAAATTGCCACAGCGGGCGATCACGATCCAGCATCGGCTCGTGCAATTTTGCGACGGCCGCTTCAAGCTGCGCCTGAGTGCCCGGTTTGGGTAAGGTGTGTGAACGAATATGCCAGTCCAGATCGATATGGTCGTCTTCTATCCAGATCGGATTCGCCAGTGACAGCGGCATGAACGCGAGTTTGCGCGTCAGTAGCGGTGCCAAATGCAT
>JAYWCO010000406.1:0-2367 GCA_043780475.1 Burkholderiales bacterium
TTCAGCCGCGCCCGTGCGATTTCGCCCACCGGCTTGTGATACATCAACACACACATGCTTTGTTTAGCGCCACGCCCGACACGGCCGCGTAACTGATGCATTTGCGATAGCCCCATGCGCTCAGCGTGCTCAATCACCATCAGCGAAGCGTTCGATACATCCACCCCCACCTCAATCACGGTGGTGGCCACCAGCAATTGAATGTCATTGGCGACGAATGCTGTCATCACCGCATTTTTTTCTATGGGCTTCATGCGGCCATGCACGAGGCCCACTTTCAGATCGGGGAATGTGGCTTGCATGGCCTCAAAGGTATCGACGGCGGTTTGCAATTGCAGGGTTTCTGATTCCTCAATCAGCGGGCAAACCCAGTACGCTTGAGCACCCGCTTCACACGCATTGCGAATACGCTCAATCACCTCATCGCGGCGCTGATCACTGACCAGCTTGGTGATAATCGGCGTGCGGCCCGGGGGCAGCTCATCGATCACCGAGACATCCAGATCCGCAAAGTAACTCATCGATAGCGTGCGCGGGATCGGGGTAGCGCTCATCATGAGCTGATGTGCTTCCTGCGTTTTTTGGGCGGCATTTGCTTTTTCGCGCAGTGCCAAGCGCTGGCCCACCCCAAAGCGATGCTGCTCGTCAATAATCGCCAACCCTAAATTAGCAAATGAAACTCCGTCCTGAAACAGCGCGTGTGTGCCAATGGCGAGCTGGGTTTTGCCTTCGGCAATCTCGGCAATGGCCGCACGTTTTTCTTTGGCTTTCAAGCTGCCGGTGAGCCAGGTCACGGTGACGCCCAGCGGCATCAGCAGGCTGGATAATTTTCGATAATGCTGCTCGGCCAAAATTTCCGTAGGCGCCATCAAGGCCGCCTGAAAACCATTTTCAATCGCTTGCGCCGCCGCGAGTGCGGCGACGACGGTCTTGCCACTACCGACATCGCCCTGTAGCAAACGCTGCATCGGATGCGGCGCGGCCAAATCGATGGCGATCTCGCTGGCGGCACGTTGCTGTGCCTGGGTGAGCGCAAACGGCAAGGCGGCTTTAAAGGCTTTGGTCAGTTTATTTTTGGTGGCCAGGCGCGGTGCCGATTTTGCATCGCGTGCGGCGCGCGCTTTTTTCATCGCCAATTGCTGCGCGAGCAGCTCATCAAACTTGATCCGCTGCCATGCAGGATGCGTGCGCTCGCTCAAGCTTGCCTGTGCCACACTGGGCGGTGGGCGATGCAGCGTGATGACGCTCGCTGCAAAATCATTCAGCTGCAATTTGCTGCGCAGTAATTCGGGCAGCGCATCATTAAACGAGCCCAGCGCGCTCAAGCTCGCAAGCGCTTTATCAATCGCCCGACGAATCACCAATTGCGTTACGCCGGCCGTGGTCGAATACACCGGCGTTAATGACTCGGGCACAGAATCGCCCGCAGTCACGACGCGATAACGCGGATGCACCATCTCCGCCCCAAAAAATCCGGGCCGCACCTCGCCAAACAGACGCAGGTGTTTGCCCACGGCGAGCTGCTTAATCTGGCTGCCGTAAAAATTCAGAAAGCGCAGAGTCAGAAAATCCTCGCCATCCTTCGCCTGCACCACCAGTTGGCGACGCGGACGATAGGTAATTTCGTTATGAATAATGTCTGCCTCTACCTGACACGCCACGCCAGGCAGTGCGTCGCGCAAGCGGGTGATGCGGGTCTCGTCCTCGTAGCGGATCGGCAAATGCAGCGCAAAATCCCAGTCTTCAGTAAGACCCATGCGGGCAAGTTTTTGCGCGAGCGAAGTTGCGGGTTTGGATGCCGATGCGGACGCCTTTGTCGCGCGTGGCTTCACTGGCAGGTCGGCAGCAGACGCCGATGCAGCAACAGATTTTTTGGATTTTGGAGTAGCGGCCACGCGGCATATCGAAAAATGTTTTCCCGATTGTACCGCTGCGGCCCGGTAATACGGCTAAAGATTAGCGGGTACTGGCAGGCATCACCATCACGCCATCCATCTCCACTTGCGAGCCACGCGGCAGCGCCGATACCCCCAAGGCAGCGCGGGCAGGATAGGGCTCAGTGAAATAGCTCGCCATGATTTCATTGACCTTGGCAAAATTACCAAGATCAAGCAAATAAATATTGATCTTCACCAGATCATTCAAGCCGCCGCCCGCTGCTGCGCACACCGCGTTGAGATTATCAAAAACACGCTTAACCTGATGCTCAAAACCATCCACCAGTGTCATCGTCACCGGGTCAAGCGCGATCTGACCGGAGAGGTAAACCGTGTCACCAACCCGAACCGCTTGTGAATAAGTACCGATGGCAGCGGGGGCAGCAGTGGTAGAAATAATGGTTTTCATCGGCGTTTATTTTTCGTTTGG
>JAYWCO010000407.1:0-5956 GCA_043780475.1 Burkholderiales bacterium
CTTTAGGACGGGCACCCACGCGGC
Organism: Burkholderiales bacterium; assembly: GCA_043780475.1. GTDB lineage: Bacteria > Pseudomonadota > Gammaproteobacteria > Burkholderiales > Usitatibacteraceae > UKL13-2. The sequence continues at coordinate 25 of JAYWCO010000407.1, forward strand.
CCATAAAACCCTGCAAGACGGGCCATTTGGCCAGATCAATTCCTACCCATTGGCACCAGTTCAGCACGGTAAATAAATATCCGTCTGCCACCGTGAAGGTGTTGCCCATCAGGTAGGTCTTGCCATCCAGTTTTTTAGACAACCAGTCGAGGCGCTTGCCTGATTTCTCAATGGTTTTTTCGCGCGTTTCGGCGTTCATGCTGGGATCAAACATGCTACCAATGACTTTATGCAATTCCGAATTGATGTAGGTGAGCCACTCCTGCAGGCGATAGCGTTCCAGCGTGCCCGCTTTGGGGGCCAAGGCCGATTCAGGCTTTTGATCGGCGATGTATTGCAGAATCGCCACGCCTTCACTCAATCCCTGGCCGTTATCCATCACGATATAAGGCACATAACCTTTATCGTGAATCGCATAGAAATCGGCACCGTCTTCAGTAGTGTGGGTTTTCAAATCAACCTTGGTGAGGTCATAAGGAATACCGGCTTCATGCAATGCAATATTGGAAGCCAGGGAGCAGGATGCAGCGGAAAAATAAAGTTTCATAATGGGCTTTCTGTCCAATTCAAAAATAAATGCCGCCGACTAACAAACCAAAGCGGGCGGGATTAAAAATGCAGCAGATGAATCATGAGCCAATTAAATTATGGGATAAATAGCAATGTTCGCAATAAATTATCCCTAATTTTGCAATAATGACTTTTTACGTGTCGGGCAATATCCATGGATAAATTTACCGCGATGCGTGTTTTCACCAAGGTAGTTGAACAAGGCAGCTTTGCGCGCGCGGCTGAGCGGCTAGACCTTTCCACCTCGGCGGTGTCACGTCATGTTAATGATTTGGAGGCGCATCTCAACGCCCGACTGCTCAATCGCACCACGCGAAAATTGTCGTTAACGGAAAGTGGTCAGGCTTTTTTTGAGCGCTGCATTCAGTTGCTGTCCGATCTGGAAGAGGCTGAAACGCTCGCAGGCTGCAGCACCGCCGTACCACGTGGCACGCTCAAGTTGACCTGCGCCATTAATTTTGGCATCCGCTATCTGGCGTCGGCGATAGGCGTGTTTCAGCAGCGTTATCCTGATGCGCATTTTGATGTCTCACTATCGGATCGCTTTGTCGATCTGGTTGATAAAGGGTTCGATCTTGCCGTTCGCATAGGCGAGGCCGGCAATTCGAATTTGGTGGCACGTAAAATCGGCGAAATGCGCCTGATATGTTGCGCATCACCGGCCTATCTGAAACAACGCGGCATCCCACACCACCCTGCCGATCTGGCCGCGCACAATTGCCTTGTTTATGCTTATTTATCCTCAAAAAACCACTGGGTTTTTCAGGACAAATCCGGACATTTGATTGATGTGCCGATCAAAGGCTCAGTGGAAGCCAATAATGGCGAAATGCTCATCGCCGTTGCTGAGCAAGGCATTGGCATTGTGCTGGAGCCTGATTTTTCAGCCCGCATAGCGCTTAAAGCCGGCAGCCTGGTGCCCATCCTGAGCGACTACCAACCGCGACCGACGACTATCTACGCGGTCTATCCCAGCCGCCGCCATCTGTCTGCAAAGGTGCGCACCTTCGTGGATTTTTTAAGCGAACGGTTTCGGGACCGCAAGCATTGGGACTAGCCGCCAACTACGCCCACGGCGGCCAGCACTGCAGGATCTGACTACCTTATGGGGGTTTTTATCGTGGAGATTTTTCGCGCGCTGTCCAGTATAAAAGTGCAATCAACAAAACATACGGCAGCATCGACAGCAAATCGGCGTGGGGGCCTTCAAAGAACGGATTGCTTTTGGTTGACCAATCCGTCATCGCCTTATCAAAGTCGGTCAACACGCCAGCAGAGAACGCGATAATAATGCCGGCCAGTGCGCCGCCCGCAATATAGCCAGATGACAGCAACACGCCCGGGCTACGATCACCTGCGGCGGTGCGTTCGTCTTCGCTGGCATTGATGTATTTAGCTTGTTTGTTGCGACGACGATCCACCACCCAGCGCACCATGCCGCCTACAAAAATAGGCGCAGACGAAGACAGCGGCAAATACACACCAACCGCAAACGGTAATGACGGCACGCCGGACATTTCCAGAATCAACGCAATCATCACCCCAAACATGACCAGCGCCCAAGGGAGCTTTTGATCCAGTATTCCTTTGATGATGTATGACATCAGCACCGCTTTTGGCGCATCGTATTTGCGCACTTCGCTGCCATCCGGGCGCTTGGTATAAGTGCCATTTATGCCCGGATCGACCAGATAGATCGCGCTGCCGGTATCGTTCACCAAATATTTTCCTGCCGGGCCGCCAGCGATATCGGTCTTGTGCCACACACGATAGGTTTTGTTATCGTCGCTGGCTTGTGGGCCTTGCAGGGCAGCGGTTTCGGTCAGGGTAGCGGCATCGGTAGTGAGCCCCGGTGCGACTTGCGCAATCGGCACATACACGGTTGAAGCGTCATTAAGCTTCAGCAGAATCGGCCCCAGCATCACCGCTGATGCGAGTGCGCCCACCAGAATGGCGTATTGCTGAAGACGCGGCGTAGCACCCACCAAAAAGCCGGTTTTTAAATCCTGCGAGGTCGTGCCCGCATTGCTGGAAGCAATACAAACAATGGCACCCACCGATAATGCGGTGACGTAATAAGGCCCGCCCGTCCAGCCCACCAGCAAGAAAATCAGGCAGGTAAATAGCAGAGTCGCAACTGTCATGCCTGAAATCGGATTGCTCGATGAGCCAATCTGGCCGGTGAGCTGCGATGACACCGTGGCGAACAGAAAACCGAATACCAGGATCAGCAACGCACCCAGCAGATTCATATGCAGCGGGGTGGCAAGCATGATGACGGCAATAATCGCTAGGCATCCCACCAGCACCCATTTCATCGGGATGTCTTGATCGGTACGTTTAACTTTAACGCCATCAGCATTATTGCTACCCAAACCTTTGAAACTATCGCCGAAACTATCTTTAAGACTGTTCCAAATCGTTGGCAGCGCGCGCGCCATACTGACGATACCACCCGCCGCAACAGCACCCGCGCCGATATACAGCACATACGCACTGCGGATCTGGTTCGGGCCCATTTCGCTGATTAATTTAACGCCTGGCGCTACCGGCACCGACAGCGCGTCACCAAAGAACTTGATCAACGGGATCAGCAGCAAATACGCCATCACGCCGCCAGCCGCCATAATTGACGCAATGCGCGGCCCGATGATGTAACCCACACCGAGTAGCTCGGGTGAAATTTCAGCACCGATTGAGCCGCCTTTGAGTGGTGCGCCGAAGACTTTTTCAGGCACGTCTTTCCAGCCTTTGAACGCGACATTCAGTGCTTTATAAAGCAGGCCGACGCCAAAGCCCAAAAAAATGACACTGGCACCGCTGGCGCTGGCCTGGTCTTTGGTGCCTTTGGAAATTTCCGCCACCTTGAGCACTTCTGCGCAAGCGGTGCCTTCCGGATATTTCAATTCACCGTGGCGCGCAACGATCAAGCTTTTACGCAGCGGGATCATCATTAAAATACCGAGCAGGCCGCCCAGTACGCCGACCAGCATCACGCGGGCAATTTCCAGATCAAAGCCCAAAATCAGAATCGCCGGCATTGTCACGCCCAACCCGAAGGCAATCGATTCTCCGGCCGAGCCGGCGGTCTGCACAATATTATTTTCGAGTATGGTTGAATCCCGTACGCCTGCTTTCGACATCAGCCGGAACAGCGTGATCGCAATCACCGCAACCGGAATCGACGCGCTAACAGTAAGGCCGACTTTAAGCACCAGATAAAGCGACGATGCGCCAAAAATCATCCCCAATAACGCGCCCATGACAACTGCACGCAATGTGAATTCTGCAATATGCGAATCCGATGGAATGAATGGTTGATGCTCACGATTGGGAATGCTGGCCATTTTTTCTCCTCAATGCAATGGTCTGAAAATCTGTAAAAAAAGCAATCGGCATACGAAACAATGCGATTTGCGAATGTTGGTTTTGGTCTCGCCACACTATCGCACATAAGCAGAATGATTTTCTGGGGCGGCTAAAAAACAGCGGTGCGACTATGAAACAATAGTGAATCAACAGCGAAGCAAAAACCTCTGCCGGCTGATTAAGTCGTTACCTCTGCGTCAAAAAAATAACCCGCGCCGCGTTCAGTTCTAATGAGCTTGGGCTCATTAGGGTCGCTCTCGATTTTGCGCCGAAGCCGCAAAATTTGCACATCAATAGAACGATCATAAATATCATCATGCAGGCGGCTGGATTCCAATAGCTGGTCTCGCGACAGCACCTGTCTGGGCGATTTAAGAAAGGTGACCAGCAACGCATATTCGCCGTTGGTTAATTCAACACGCGTGCCTTGTGGCGAGGTGAGCTTGCGCGCACCAGTGGATAATTCCCAGCCTTGAAAATGATAGGTGCGGAGCTCGTTCTCTCGCTTGAGCCGGGCATCCGTATCGCGCTCGGTGGTGCCTTCATAACGGCGGAGTACGGCTTTGATTCGCGCCAGCAACTCCCGAGGACTGAAAGGCTTGGTCAGGTAATCATCTGCACCCAGCTCAAGTCCCAGCACCCGATCAACCTCATGACCTTGTCCGGTCAGCATAATGATCGGCACATCCGAGGTTTGGCGCACCTTGCGGGCGAGTGAAAAACCATCATCACCCGGCATTTTTACATCCAAAACAATCAGATCAGCCATGTCACTTTTAAGCACGGCCTGCATCTCAATACCGTTGGCGGCACGCGATATACGATAACCGTTCTCGGCGAGATAATCGTTGATCAGATCGCGTATTGATTCATCATCATCAACTACCAGGATATGCTGTGCCACTGCCTGTGCCATTACGTGTCCTCGTTATCCGCCACCGTGCCCGGTAGCTGCTTGACAAGACTAATCGTTTTTGCATTCTGGTAAGTTACTAGAGAAACGCGGCGGCGAAAAGGGCTAAGATTCAAAGTAATGGCATATTTTTAACATTTCGCTATTTTTTGCACGCGATAATGGCTTGCGTTGCGATTTTCCCAGGGCTCCGTCAAAGTTTTATTAAAACTCTCCCAAGGTTTATGAAATACACCATGCCCTCAATATCGCTGGCGCCGTTGATCGAACCAGGGTTATGGTTTCTGGTCACCGCCATCGGCTATGTCGGCATGTGTCATTTTTCAGTATGGCTGTCGCCTGAAGCCAGCGGTGCCATGCCGGTGTGGTTCGCGGATGGTCTCGCATTAGGTTTGTATTTGATTGCGCTGCGGCGTGGCAAAAGCTGGCGCGCGCGGGCAGGCGTGGCCGCAGGTGTATTAATCGCCAATCTCATTTTCTCCTACGCAGGTGCTGACACCTGGAGTAACAGCACGATCTGGACTTCGATGCCGTGGGGTACGCTCGTTAATGTTTTTCAGGCGGTGGCGGCAGGCGAAACCCAAGAGGCTGTTCGCCGCCGCGCCAAAAATTGGCTCCCGGTACGCCGGTTGGCGATTTTTTTGCTGATCTGCGCCGTGCTGGTTAACGGCTTGGCGGCAATCCTGTCAGCGGCTGGTGCGGCGTTGATAAAGCACATTAGCTTTACAGAAGAGTTCTGGACCACCTTTATTGCAGATGGCTTGGGCATCATGCTGCTGGTACCGCTGATGATGGCGTGGAGCAAACGCTGGCGGGCCACACACAGCGTACAATTATCGCGGCTGTGGTACGAAATGCTGCTGATGCTGATCAGCCTGACCCTCGCCACATGGTGGGCCTATTCGCGCTGGCCCGATGTCTATGGACTGACCCCGCCATATTTTTATGTGGGCTTGCCGTTTTTATTATGGTCAACCATACGCTTGGGCACGCGCGCGACCACGCTGGCGCTGATGATTTATGTGCTGCTTGCGGTTTATTTCACCGCGCGTGACCAGGGTCCATTTGTGAACAGCATGA
>JAYWCO010000408.1:0-1860 GCA_043780475.1 Burkholderiales bacterium
AGCACACCCGGATTTTGCGGTGCAGAAACTGCCAGGTCTTTGAGCAAAATCAGCGCGTCTTTGGCACTGCCGTCGGCGAGCAGCATATAAGCCTTGGAGGCATCGCGCATTTCGGCTGCCTTCGCGCCGCGAATACGGTCAAGGTACGGTACCGCAGCAATTGAATTTCCACCTTCGTGGGCAGCCCAGGCGGCTACCGCTGCCGCTAAATCACGCGTGCCTTCATGCACCGTTTCGGCTGACATCGCGATTCGTGCCTGTCGCTCAGCCTCATTAAACTCGCCCGCAAACAAGGCACGCACGCTGGCATAAAGCGCATCACGGGATTTATTTCGCAGTCGTTCATTTTTCATCATTTTCAGAGCGCGCGGCAGACGATAAGCAGCGCCGGTCAGCCGCACCAGCGCATACGCAATACCGAATATGAGCAATGTTGCCAGCACAAATAACATGAATGAAAGCTCAATTCGCCATGGGCGCACCACGAACACCACATAGCCCAGACCATAGCGTCCTGCCAGCGCAATCGCCACCGCTGCCGTCGCCAGGCCGAGCGCCCACAACGACCAGCGAATCGGTTTGGAGGTCATCGTGCGGGCCTTTCGCGAGCCGCACGGGCGGCGCGAATAGCATTCAAACTCGCGGTGATGTCGGGGGCCGCAATCGATACCGGATTGTCCGCAAACTGCTTGAGCAGATTCTGCGCATTGGAAATTACTTTGGCGCGAGTATCAAAATATTTGCCGAGCATGTCGCGCGCAATTTTCAAATCTTCCTTGTAATTGGTTTCATCGCGCCCGATCAGCGCGGTGCGGGCGGATAGCAGCCGCAGTTTCAAATTTTCTCTCACGAAATAGCTTTGCTGCGGCGACAGCAACGCGACTTCAGGGCTGTCAATTTTACGGATGCGCACCAGCTGGGTCATTTCATGCCACAAGTCCTTGCCCGCCCGCACCGCGATATTGTCATTCGCATCACTTAAGCGCGTCTCGCGTTCAAGCGGCGCCTGCATGTCCGGGATGACCAGCGGCAGCGTACTGCTCAGCGCCATCAGATTATCGAGCTTTAAGCTGATGCCTTGTGTATCCACCAGCGGCAGCGCTTTCAAACGCTCCATATCCTGCGTGATCGCGCGGCGCAATTGCACCACCTGCAATTTATCAGCGCGCGCCAAACGCTGATCGGCCGCCTGTAGCGCGATCAAGGCCGCGCGAACATTGCCAGCCAGCGTCAATTCGCGGCTGCCGATGTTCAAGGTCTGTTCAACCTCTGCCAGCAGCCAGTCATCCGGCGCACGCGCCAGTTCGCGATACATTTCCTCCAGCGCCACGCGCTGCCCCTGGAACTCAGCCAGCTTGCCTTCGAGCTGTGCCACCCGGCTTTGGGCGTCGCGTAAATCCTTGATCGTCTGCTCAACACGGATGGCGCCGTCTTTTTGCGCATTAGCGGTTTCGCCTAATTTTGTGCCTACTATTTGCGCTAATTCTTTAGCGCTGTCACGGCTTTCCCAAATCGCCACAATGGCAACGATCAACGCCAGCACGGCGATTGCGATAGCCAAGAGTGTTGGCAAACTCAGGCCGACAGGCAGCTTGACGGCAGCATGCTTATCAGGGGAATCAGGAAAATTGCTGTTGGGATCCATAAACTATTTCACTGATGGTCAAATGTTGAGGGGCGGGAATAAGGTGAAAGAATGAAGTTTTAATCAGCGTTATAAACCCGCCATCAGCTCGCGTCTGGCAGGGTTGGTTTGAGCACCAGGGTTGGTTTAAGTACATAAAGCGCCTCGACCAGCGCCTGATTGTTCATTGGCACCACTTCACAGCGCAGCCAGCCACACTGCCGCGCTGCATCGGC
>JAYWCO010000409.1:0-12803 GCA_043780475.1 Burkholderiales bacterium
TCTTTTTTTTCCTCACCTTTTTTATCTACCTCATTGAAAGTAACCAAGACCATGACCTATCAGAGCGTTAATCCTTACGACGGCAAGACTTTACAAACATTTACTGAACACACCGATGCGCAGCTTGAGGCCGCCATTGACACCGCCACGAAGAGTTTCGAAACATGGCGCAATATGACCTTTGCCGAACGGGCGGCGGTGGTCTCAAAAGCAGCCGCACTGATGCGCGCGCACGCAGATGAATTCGCGAAACCGATGACCCTTGAGATGGGTAAGCTGTTTGCAGAATCAAAGGGCGAAGTTGCGCTCAGTGCGGACATTCTGGATTATTACGCCAACCATGCCGAACAGTTTTTAGCGCCGCAACAGCTCAGCCCTGAAGTCGGTGAAGCCAGCGTCGAGAGCAGCCCGCTGGGGGTTCTGTTCGGCGTGCAGCCATGGAACTTTCCGTACTATCAATTGGCCCGGTTTGCTGCACCGAATCTGATGGCGGGCAATGTGGTGATGGTGAAACATTCGGGAACAGTGCCCCAATGTGCCCTCGCGTTTGAGAAATGTTGGCGGGACGCGGGCGCACCGGCGGGCGTCTATACGAATTTGTTTATTTCCTACGATCAGGTTAATCGCGTGATTGATGATGCGCGCATCAAAGGTGTGGCATTGACCGGCAGCGTGGAGGCAGGTAAGCGTGTGGCTGAGCGTGCTGGTAAAAATCTCAAAAAATCGACCATGGAGCTGGGTGGCAGTGACGCCTTTATCGTACTCGAGGACGCCGATCTTGAAAAAACAGTCAAGTGGGCGGTATGGGCGAAGATGAACAATACGGGCCAGTGTTGCATCGCGGCGAAACGCCTGATCGTGGTTGAGGCCATTGCGGATCAATTTCTCGATAAATTTCAAACGGCACTCGCGGCCTTAACGCCAGGCGACCCGATGTTGGCTGCCACCACGCTCGGCCCACTTTCTACCGAAGCTGCGCTGGTAAAGCTGGTGGAACAAGTGAAGCAAGCGGTGGCGCACGGTGCCACACTGGTGATGGGCGGCGACCGGATTGACCGCTCAGGCTCGTTCATGCAGCCGACGATTCTGTCAAACATCAGCGCCGATAACCCCGCCTTTAAAGATGAATTTTTTGGGCCGGTCGCGCTGTTTTTTAAAGTCAAGAATGAAGCCGAGGCGATCGCACTGGCCAATGATTCACCCTTCGGCTTGGGCGGCTCGGTGTTTACGAAAGATGTTGCGCGCGGTAAACGCGTGGCCAGCCGCATTGACACCGGCATGGTGTTTATTAATCACCCCACTTGGACCGCGCCTGATCTACCGTTTGGCGGGATCAAAGATTCAGGCTACGGACGCGAGCTCTCCAGCATGGGCATTCAGGAATTCGTGAATAAAAAATTGGTCCGCACAGCACCGATTGATGCGCCTGCATAGTTAGTTTGATCAAAGATGACCTTCCTCGGAAAAGCTTGGCGGGTGTTTGCCAAGCGCCTGTGCGGGGCCTAACTTGGTCGCTATCCTGCAACCGCCAACTTTGGCTTGGACGCACATCGGCTCTGTGCACATTACTATCTGGGCTTCTTCGACGGTATTGCAGCACTACTGGGTCTCGATTTTTCTTGATTTTCACAATGTGGTTATAGGCAAAAAGCAAGACCTGGCCCGACTGGTGTGTCAAATTTATCACGTAACATCGGTGCATAAATTTGAGTGCGGCGTCAGGTAGCTGCGCAACCCGACCTACCAAGCGTAACGAAATATTTAACGCAGACGATTTGATTGCAGTTAACCCCGTTTGGATGCTGGTAAACAACAGCACCCTTCCCTGCAATATTGATGGCGCACCCATTGATCACCTTCAAGCTTGGCAAAAAGCTACGCAACATCGCCTCATAAAATATTAAAACTCCGCTCTACGCTTGCCGTTTGGAGCACTTTTGGCTGAAGACGCCCGTCAAATGGCGTGTTTCAAATCGCGTAAACCCAAGTCGAGAACGAGGATGAAAACGAAGACGAAGACGAAGTGATCACCAGTCGGCACTTGCGCATTCATGCCGCACTGTTGGTATTGCCCCACATCCAATCGCGTATTTCCGGCATATCTTCGCCTTGAATATCGATATACGCCTTATGCGCGATGAGCTTTGCCTGAAGCTGCACTTTGAGTTTGATGCCTTTCTTGCCGGTCTGCGGTAAGCGATCAATGGCCGCTATCACTAGGTGGAATCGATCCAGCTCATTGAGTACCGTCATGTCGAATGCCGTGGTAATCGTGCCTTCTTCTTTATAGCCGCGCACATGCAGATTGTGGTGGTTGGTACGCCGGTAAGTGAGGCGATGAATCAAACCGGGATACGCATGGAAGGCAAAAATGATCGGCTTGTCCTGGGTAAAAAGCGCGTCGAAATCCAGATCGCTTAAGCCATGCGGATGCTCGCTTTGCGGCTGCAGCTTCATCAAATCAACCACATTCACCACGCGGATTTTTAAATCCGGCAGGTGTTCGCGCAGGATAGAAACCGCTGCGAGGGTTTCAAGCGTGGGCACATCACCGGCGCACGCCATCACCAGATCCAGCACACTGTTTTTATCCGCATCAGCAGCGTCTTCATGGCCAGCCCATGGCCAGATGCCGATACCGGCCGCGCAGTGCGTGACCGCAGCGGGCATCGGTAACCATTGCGGCGATGGGTGCTTGCCGGCGATCACCACATTGACGTACTGGCGGCTGCGCAGGCAGTGATCAATGACCGATAGCAGGCAGTTCGCATCCGGCGGAAAATAGACGCGAACAATTTCCGCTTTTTTGTTTACCACCAGATCGATAAAGCCGGGATCCTGATGGCTAAAACCATTGTGATCCTGACGCCAGACATGCGACGCCAATAAATAATTTAACGACGCGATATTGCGCCGCCATGGAATATGCGAGGCGACCTTCAGCCACTTGGCATGCTGGTTAAACATCGAATCGATGATGTGAATAAACGCTTCGTAGCAGTTGAAGAGTCCATGGCGGCCAGTCAGCAGATAGCCCTCAAGCCATCCCTCGCATTGATGCTCGCTGAGCATTTCCATCACCCGCCCGGTAGGCGCAAGATATTCATCATGCGGCATCACGCTGGCGTCCCATTGCCGATTGGTTACTTCAAACAGGGCCTCCAGTCCATTGGAAAGCGTTTCGTCCGGGCCGAAGATGCGAAAATTCCGCTGCGCATTATTTAACTTCACCACATCACGCAGGAACGGCCCAAGTATGTGCGTATCACCTCGGCCGCGCCGCCCAGGTGCTGACACCTCAATGGCATAGTCGCGGAAATCCGGCATCTGCAAATCGCGCAGCAGCATGCCGCCATTGGTATGGGGATTAGCCCCCATGCGCCGTGCGCCCTGCGGTGCCAAATCGGCCAGCTCAGTTATCAGACGGCCCGCTGCATCAAACAGCTCTTCGGGCCGGTAGCTCTTGAGCCAGGTTGCCAACAACTCTAGATGCCCGGGGTGAGTGGCAGGATCGGCAAGCGGCACCTGATGGGAGCGGAAAGTACCCTCAATGAGTCGACCGTCCACTATCTTCGGGCCGGTCCAGCCCTTCGGCGATTTGAGCACGATCATCGGCCAGCGCGGACGTTCACTAATCCCACCATGGCGCGCGTCATGCTGGATTTGTTTGATCTGCGATACCACGGTATCAAGGGTTGTCGCCATCGCCTCATGCATTAGCGCTGGTTCATGGCCCTCAACGAAGTATGGCAACCAGCCATAGCCGCGCAGCAGCTGTTCCAATTCCTCATGGCTGATACGCGCAAGCACCGTCGGATTGGCAATCTTGTAGCCATTTAGATGCAGGATCGGCAAGACCGCACCATCAGTGACGGGATCGAGAAATTTATTGGAATGCCATGCCGTGGCGAGCGGCCCGGTTTCAGCTTCGCCATCGCCGATCACGCAGGCCACCACTAAATCAGGATTATCAAACGCCGCACCAAAGGCATGGCTGAGCGAATAGCCGAGCTCGCCACCTTCATGAATCGAGCCCGGACATTCCGGCGAAGCATGGCTGGGAATGCCGCCCGGGAATGAAAATTGCGTAAACAGTTTTTTAAGCCCCGCCACATCCTGCGTGATGTGCGGATAGACCTCGCTGTAAGTGCCTTCAAGATAAGTATTGGCCACCACCGCCGGCCCACCGTGCCCGGGCCCGGAAATATAAAACATATCGAGATCAAATTTTTTAATGATTCGATTCAAATGCACATAGATAAAATTTTGTCCTGGCGTAGTGCCCCAATGTCCGAGCAGCATGCGTTTCACATGCTCAAGCTGCAGCGGCTCCCGCAGCAGCGGATTGTCACGCAGGTACATCTGCCCCACCGACAAATAGTTCGCCGCGCGCCAATAGGCATTAATCGCGTTCAGCAATTCAGGACTGAGCGTTTTCATTTTTTCTTTCGCTTGTATGGTGGGGTGAATGCCTTGGATGACAACTTGGCGGATGAATTTTTTTGTCTGTTCACATTATTTGTCCGCATCATCTATCCGCAAGATGCGGCTCGTCGAACGCGCGATGACAAGCTCCTCGTTGGTACGCATAACATGCACTTTGACCGGTGCTGCCTGGGTCGAGACCACCTCGGCATTTTTATGATTGCGTACGGGATCAATGGCTACACCCAGAAAGCCGAGTCCTGCGCAAATTCGGGTGCGGATAGTCGGCCCTTGTTCGCCGATACCGCCTGCAAAAATAAGCGTATCCAGCCCACCCAGAATGGCGGCGAACGCGCCCATACATTTTTTGATTTGATAGCAGAACAGCGCGATGGCCTCAGCCGCCCGTGGGTCTATAGACTCCTGCCGCAGCAAGTCGCGCATATCGGCGCTGGTGTCAGACACACCGAGCAGGCCGGATTTAAAGTTGATCATGTCATCGAATTGCTGCGCGTTCATGCCTTCGCTCCGCGCCAGATATCCGACCAGGCCGGGATCAAGATCACCTGCACGCGTGCCCATCAGCACACCTGATGCCGGCGTAAAGCCCATGCTGGTATCCAACGGCTTGCCACGCTTGACGGCGGCGAGGCTAACACCATTGCCAAGATGCGCAAGGATGATCCTGCCACGCGCCGCCACGGCACCTTCGCGGCGACGCAGTTCAGTCATCAAATATTCATAAGAAAGTCCGTGAAACCCATAGCGTCGCACGCCCGCTCCCTCATATCGGCGCGGGATTGACAAGCGCTGCGCTACAAGCGGCAGATGATGATGAAACGCGGTATCAAAACAAACGATTTGGGGCAAGCCCGGGAAACGCCGCTGCAATGTTTCTATCAATAAGATTTCGATCGGCAGATGTTCTGGATCTAACGGGCTGAGCTTACGTAGCGCCTTCAATAGAGCGGGGGTCAACCGTTGCGGCTGGTAAAAATTTGGGCCGCCGTGCACGACACGGTGACCCACAGCGATCACTTCATGTTCGGTTGTTGCAAGCTTCAACCAAGCCATTAAGCACGCCATCGCCGTCACATGATCCTTAGCGACGATTCGGCGACTAAAGCTTACTTTTTTATTGTGGTCAGCGCTCCTATCTGCACCCTCAACCGAAAAGACAGTATCCGCCATGCCGATCCGCGCGATCTGGCCTTTAACCTTCAGGCGCAATAATCGATTCGCCGCAAACAGCGAGAACTTGATACTCGACGAGCCGCCATTGATCGTCAGAATGCTTTTTTCTGTCTGGTTCATGCAGGTAAACCCGTTACATTTCCGGCCTTGCCAGCAGCACCAAACGCTGCATCGATAATCATTTGTGCTTCATCGGTAATACGACGTAAATGCGCCTCGCCCAGAAAGCTTTCCGCATAAATTTTATAAATGTTTTCGGTGCCGGATGGACGCGCCGCAAACCAGCCATTTTCTGCGACAACTTTAATCCCGCCGAGCGATGCCCCATTGCCCGGTGCGTGGTTAATGATGCTTAATATTTTTTCACCACCCAGCTCAATCGTGGCTACCTGTGACGGCTGGAGCGCGGACAGTATTTGCTTTTGTTGCGCGGTCGCGGGCGCATCAATCCGATCCGAATAGCACTCGCCCAATTCGTGCGTCAGCTCGCGATATATTTCACCCGGATCGCGGCCCATTTGCGCCGTGATTTCGGCTGCAAGCAATCCTGCAATCATGCCGTCCTTGTCGGTCGTCCAGACCGTACCATCCTGACGCAGAAAAGTAGCACCCGCACTTTCTTCCCCGCCAAAACCAAGTGAGGCGTTGAACAAGCCCTCAGCAAACCATTTGAAACCAACCGGCATCTCGACCAGCTGGCGGCCCAGCTTCGCGGCTACACGATCAATCATGCGGGTGCTGACAATCGTCTTGCCGATGGCGGCTTGCTGCCCCCAATGTGGCCGATGCTGAAACAGATAGTGAATGGCGACGACCAGATAGTGATTGGATGGGAGCAAGCCCGTACTGCGGGTGACAATACCGTGCCGGTCATGATCGGTATCGCAACCGAAAGCAATATCGAAATGCTCTCCATCACGATTTCCATCCATCAAGCTGACCAAATTTTTCATGGCGTAAGGCGAGGACGGATCCATGCGAATTTGACCGTCCCAATCAACCGGCACGAAACGAAACCTCTGATCGACTTCAGCATTCACCACGCCAAGATCAAGGCCATAATGCTCGGCAATGGCGGGCCAGTAATGCACCCCTGCACCGCCAAGCGGATCCACCCCCATTTGGATTTTCGCGCCGCGAATAGCGTCCATATCAATGACGCTGCCAAGACTGTGCACATAGGCATTGAGAAAATCGTGGCGGTGGGTGGTCGTGGCACGAAGCGCTGCCGCATAGGAAATTCTTTTCACGCCTTGCAAATTATTTTTTAGATAGCTGTTCGCGCAGGTTTCGATCCAACGGGTGGCAGCGGCATCTGCCGGGCCACCATGGGGCAGATTGTATTTAAGGCCGCCGTCACGTGGCGGATTGTGCGATGGCGTGATGACGATGCCATCTGCCAGGCCGCTATCGCTATCGCTTTTTATATTTCTGTCTCTATTTCTATTGCTGCCGCGAGCGTGGTTGTAGGCCAAAATCGCCTGCGAAATCGCCGGTGTGGGCGTATATATTGAACTGGACTCACCACCCGCTGGCAGCATCACCTCAACCCCATTTGCCGCCAACACTTCTAGTGCGCTGGCACAAGCTGGCACCGAAAGTGCATGGGTATCAATGCCGAGGAACAACGGCCCATTGATATGGCGGGCTTGGCGGTATTGGCAAATCGCCTGCGTTATCGCCAGCACATGCCATTCATTAAATGAGTGATCAAACGCCGAGCCGCGATGTCCTGATGTGCCGAACGCTATCTGCTGCTCTATCACGTCCGGGTCAGGCGTTTCGGTGTAATAGGCGGTGACCAGCGCCGCCACATTGACGAGTGACGACAACGGCGCTGGCTGGCCCGCCAGAGGACTGAGCCTGGTTTGCATCATGCAGGCTATGCGTTCACGCCAAACTCGTGGGTGAGATGCGCGAACTTTTTTCCCTGATCCTGAGCATCAGCTGATGCCATGATTTGGCAAATGCGTCCACCCCTTCGCGTTGTAATCGCGCGGCCAGCGCTTCATCATCAATGCCTTCGCGGCGGAATTCATCGATTACCGCATCGGCATAGCCGCCATCGGCTGGTAGCGGCGATCCGACTAAACCATGGTCGGCGAAGGCGAGCAGGGTTTTCTCCGGAATAGTGTTGATGGTGCCGGGTGCGGCCAGCGCTTCAATATATAAGGTGTCGCGTACCGCCGGGTCTTTGCCACCGGTGCTGGCCCAGAGCAAGCGCTGTGGTCGCGCACCCGCCGCCGCCAGCTTTTGCCAGCGCGCAGAAGCGAGCAGTTCGCGGTAAGCCTGATAGGTGCGCATCGCCATCGCAATACCGAGACGGTTTTGCAGCGGCGGTGCCACGTCGTCTTTAACAGCCGCGTCCCAGCGACTCACAAACAGTGAAGCGACCGATTCAACTCTCGGCTCAAGTCCTGCTTCGATACGCCGTTCGATACCACGCATATAGGCTTCTGCGGCGGCCACATAGTGCTCACGCGAAAACAGCAGCGTGACGTTAATTGGCACGCCGTTAAAGATGGATTGCTCAATGGCCGGAATACCGGCAGGTGTGCCGGGAATTTTGATAAAAAGATTGGCGCGTGCCGCCCTTGTATGCAACTCCACCGCCGTCTTGATGGTGTGAGCAGTATCGTTCGCGAATAGCGGCGAGACTTCGAGCGAGACCCAGCCGTCGAGGCCTGAGGTCGTATCAAATATCGGGCGAAATAAATCGGCCGCTTGTCTCAGGTCTGCCAGCGCCAGTTCGAAAAAAATACCTTCGTCCGATAGACCCGACGCAGTCAGGTTCAGGATCGCATGATCGTAAGCGGTGCCGCTGCTGATGGCATGTTCAAAAATAGTCGGGTTCGAGGTGAGTCCGGTTACCGATAGTTCGGCAATGTAGCGGCCTAAGGTACCGCTCGCCAACAGCTCACGCGTAATATTATCCAGCCAGAGGCGTTGCCCCAGATGGTTGAGCTGCGCATTGCGGGCGTTCATGATTTCTCCTCGAAGGTACATACGCAGCCAAACTAAATTAATGCGCAGTTAATCAGTAAGTCAAGTTTGTACGCGGCGGTATCGCAGTACCGTCTGTTAGCGCACAGAAGCCTTCTACAAATAAAAGTAATTTTGAAAAATAAGCCAGCATGATTGCTCAAGATGCCCGTCCAGCTTGCCGTTTCAGGCATTTATGCTCGCACAGCGCAATGAAAACCCAATAGCAAGCCTAATATTTTAACCGCTGACTTTATTGCGCCCTGCCCGCTTCGCGGCGTAAAGTTGTTCATCAGCCGCGTCCAATAACTTATCATGATCCATTGCCGGGTCGGCCATATCAGCATTGCGAGCAGCAATACCGAAGCTCATCGTAGTAGACAATCCGGGACGAATGGACGGCCAATTAAATTGTTCCACCGCCTGACGCAGCCGCTCACACAACAAGCGCGCTTCGGCTATTTCAGTTTCGGGCAGGACGATGGCGAATTCCTCACCCCCATAGCGGGCCACCATGTCAATCGCGCGACAGCCATCCATTAAAATACGCGCCTCGGTGCGCACCACATCATCACCCACCGCATGTGAAAACTGGTCGTTCACCAGTTAAAATTGATCCAGATCGGCCAGCACCACGCACAATGGTCGTTGATTTCGCCATGCGCGCTCAAACTCAAGCAATAAGAAGCGTTCCAGCTCGCGCCGGTTGGCGAGGCCGGTGAGCGCATCGGCCTTGGATAATTTTTCATAGGCGGCCGACTGCTCTTTGACTTGCACCAAAAGCCTGGCTTTTTCCCCATTGGCGCGTTCGAGTTTTTCCTTTTCGAGCGCCAGATCGCGGGTGCGCTCAACGACTAACTGCTGCAATGAGGCGGCTTGATGCCGCAGCAGCCGGACTCTGACAAAGTAGGCGGTAAAACCCAGCGCGATCAGCACCAGCGCAGCTATCCAGCGGAATATGCCGCGCTCAAAAAACTGTGGCCGGTAATCAATCGCAAACGTAGCGCCTTCGTCATTCCATACCCCGTCATTGTTACTGGCGCGCACCTGAAACTGATATTGGCCGGGCTCCAGATTGGTATAAACGGCGCGGCGCTCACCACCGGCTTCGATCCATTGCGGATCAAACCCGTGCAATCGGTAGCGATAGCGCACCTTGGCAGGGTCCGCGAAACTCAGGCCAACATACAAAATTTCAAGCCGGTGTTTACCCGGCAATATCACGGCATTGCCGGTTAACGAAATGGGTTCAGAATCCACCAGGACGCTGGTGATGTGGACAGGTGGCGGCATCAGATTAGGCTTGCTTTGCTTAAGCGCTCCCACCATGGCAACCCCACGCGCCGTCGCAAACAGGAGGCGACCATCGCTGGTGCGCTAGGAAGCAGGCGCTGAGCCGCCATTGCATTGGACGGTTGCCATGCCATCCGAACGACCATAAAAATCTGCGCTAACGCGCTCGCGCTTACCAGCCATAATTTCTTTAAGCTCTTGATGGGCGAGCCTGACAATGCCCTGATTTGAGCACAGCTACAGATAGCCTTTTCGATCATCCACCGCACTCAAAAATGCTCGCGCAGGCACCCCCTGTGCGGCCTGGAAGTGATGGGTTTTACCGGCCACAATCAAGGCAAAACCGTTTGCAGTAGCCACGATAAGCTCGCCCTGGGCATTAGCGCTGATCGACAATATCGGTCCGCTCGCCGCTAGCTGCGGATGTTTGGTGATCGTGCCATTATTGATCGTCGCCAGGCCCTCGCGGGTGCCAACCCAGATGACATTTGCACGATCTTCATAAAGCGAAATGACTTGATCCCCGGCGAGGCCATCCGTGCCGCGATAGCGACTGATGATGCCGGTGTCCTCGGCGGTAGCGCGGGTATTAGCACCGGCGGGTATGGCTTCAAAAGTAGTTCGCTCAGCACGTCCAGCACCCTCAACACGATAGAGCCCGGTATTGGTGCCCATCCACAATGTACCATCGCGGGTTTCGAGAATGGAGCGCACCGATGAAGCGCCTAAGCCCATCGTGACACCTAAATTTTCCAATCGATCCTGACGCAACCGATACATGCCGCCCGCGTTGGTACCGACCCAGATCGTGCCATCCTGTCCTTCGGCTAATGACAATATGGCCGAATTCAGCAGACCATCTTTACGGCCATAGCGGCGCACGCTCTGCCCGGCAAAGCGGAATAATCCGTCACTGGTACCGATCCAGATAGCGCCTGACTTGTCTTCAATTACGGTACGGCTGAATTCCTCGGACAAACCCCGTTGCGCGCCCCACGTGGTGAACAACCCGTCGCGAAAACGATCAATGCCTCGATCGGTGCCAAACCACAAGCTGCCCTCCGCATCCTCAAGAATGTCACGCACAAAATTATTGGACAGGCCATGGCGCGAGTTGAAAGTCTCAAATAAGTTGCTGGTGTTGGTGGTAGCCGCGTTGGCAGCATTGGTGGCAGCCGTAATATTGAGCCGCTGAATACCTTCGAGCGAGCCCAACCAGATATTGCCCTCACGGGCTTCAAAAATCCGCGTTAGAGTGTCGCTGGCCAGACCGTCCCGACGGGTATAGACGTGGAACTGCGGACGAAGCGGAGGACGATTCTGCACATCGCTTCTGGCGAACTCACCTGCGTCAGGTTTTATGGCGTCGCGATAATACAAGCCGTTGCCATAAGTAGCGATCCACAAGCGTTTACTTTTATCTTCCAGAATAGAGGAAATATAAATCGTATCCAGCTTCTCACCCGTCGGACGGGATTGCAGCTTGTCATGGCGAACCAGGCAGAGGCCGCTAAAGGTACCGATCCATACATCACCCGAATCGGTGGTACGAATCGCGGTGACAATATCGTGCGGCAGCCCCTGCAACGTGGTGTAAATCCGGCTTTTATTATCGACTACTGAAAGCTTTGCCAAGCCGCCGCCGCTGGTACCAATCCACAGCGTGCCACTGGCATCTTCTGCAAGAACGGATACGGAACTTTTCGGCAAACCGCCAACGGGATTGACGGCGGTAAATTTCTCACGTTGATAGCGCACCAAACCGCCGTCACGCAGGCCTAGATAAAGACTGCCATCCTTGGCCTCGCGCAACGCTGCAACGCCACGGCCGCGCAGCACGGGCGTGTTCGCCTCGTTAAAAACGGTGAATTTTTGGCCATCAAACCGCGCCACGCCCTCATGAGTCGCAAACCATAGATAACCATCGCGGGTTTGCGCCATGCCGCGAATCGTACGTTGCGGCAAACCATCATCAACCGACCAAGTCTCATGGATGAGATCACTGATTGGCTTAACCGCAGCGGGGGGAGAGGAAGGTGGTGATAGTTGAGCAAGTGCCAGGACCGGAAAAACCATCAGCAAGACGCTAACTAGCAGCGCTGAAAAACAGACGCCTGTTTTGGTATGGATATTAGAGGACTGGCGAGAGCTCATGCCTGAGCTGATATTAACGGCGCTAATGGTGCTGAAGGAGCTAAGGGAGCTAACGGTACTAATGGCACATCCACACGAAAAAATGCCACGGCCTCATCGGCATCACGGGTACGTTTCATTGGCGGCAAAGATTGCCAAATCCGCTTGCCATAAGGCTTATCCACCAGACGAGTATCGCCGATCATCAACACCCCGCGATCATGTTCATCGCGGATCAAGCGCCCTGCGCCCTGTTTAAGTTTAATCGCCGCATACGGCACCTGGTAGTGCATAAAAGCATTGCCGCCGGCCTGGTTTATCGCATCAATACGCGCGGCTAATACCGGATCATCCGGTGCCGCAAACGGCAGCTTGTCGATCACCACCAACGATAGTGCATCACCTTTTACATCCACCCCTTCCCAGAAAGAGTGGCTCGCGACCAGCACCGCATTACCGAGCTTGCGGAAGCGCTCCAGCAGCTCGGTACGAGTGCCCTCGCCTTGTACCATCAACGGATAGCTGAGCGCCTTTTTTTCAAATATATCTTTGAGCAAGCCATGCGCCCGATCCATCGCCTTAAGCGATGTAAACAGCAGGAAAGACCGGCCACCCGCCGCTTCAATCAAGGGCAGCGCGGTATTGATAATGGCTTCAGTGTGCTCGATAGTATTGGGAGCGGGTAAACCTTTGGGCAAATACAGCAGCGCTTGATTAGGGTAGTCAAACGGTGATGCCCAGGTGGCTGTTTCTACTTTATGCTGGTTAATTTTTTC
>JAYWCO010000410.1:0-12670 GCA_043780475.1 Burkholderiales bacterium
CAAAAAATGACGGCCGTTGCTAAACCTGCGCCAAAGGGGAATAAATCCGCGCCAAAGCTCAAAGCCCGCCACAACGTACGCCATCTTATTTTTATTTTGGGTGATCAGCTCGATGAAAACAGTCTTGCTCTAACCGATTTTGATCCTCAGCTTGATCAGATTTTTATGGCTGAAGTGGCTGAGGAATCTACCCATGTCTGGAGCAGCAAAACCCGCACCGCATTTTTCTTTTCCGCTATGCGTCATTTCGCCAAGGCACAGCAGCAGCGGGGCTTTCCAGTCGATTATGCGCTGCTTGGCAGCCATCAATTTGCCACCTTGAGTGATGCCTTGACGGATGCCGTCAAGCGTTTTCAGCCAGCCAAAATCATTATGGTTGAGCCGGGTGACTGGCGCATTGAGCAAACATTGCTCGCGCTGGGCAACCAGTTAGCAGTGAATATGGCGATTCGCGAAGATCAACATTTTTTCATATCGCGCCTTGAATTCGCCGAGTGGGCCAGCGGCTACAAGCAAATGCGTATGGAATATTTTTACCGGATGATGCGCAAGCGCCATCAGGTGATGATGGAAGGCGATGATCCGGTCGGTGGGCGCTGGAATTACGATACTGAAAATCGCGGCGCCTTTGATAAAAAAGGCCCGCAGCAGATACCTGTGCCGCCGGTATTCGAGGTGGATGCCATCACAAAATCTGCCATCATTGATGTCGAAAAATATTTCGGCAGCCATCCCGGCACGCTTGAATATTTTAATTGGCCGGTGACCCGCGCTGATGCGCTGCTTGCGCTGAAATCGTTTATCGAGGAACGGCTGGTGAAGTACGGTGAATTCCAGGACGCGATGTGGACAGATCAGCCGTTTTTGCATCACAGCCTGATCTCATCTTCGCTAAACATGAAGCTATTGAATCCGCGTGAAGTTATCGCCGCCGCTATACAGGCGCTCAAAAAAGGACGCGCACCGATTGAGGCCGTAGAAGGTTTTGTGCGCCAGGTGCTCGGCTGGCGTGAATTCATGCGCGGTATGTATTGGCTCGATATGCCGGGCATGCGCACGGCCAATCATTATGGCCACACCCGGCCATTACCGGCGTGGTATTGGACGGGTGAGACCCGCATGAATTGCATGAAACAAACCATTCAGCAAACCCTGCGCTACGGTTACGCACACCATATTCAACGTTTGATGGTGACCGGTATTTGGGGGCTGCTGGCTGAAACTCAGCCGCAGGAAATGGCCGACTGGTATCTCGCGGTATATGTTGATGCGATTGATTGGGTAGAGCTGCCAAATGTGGCAGGCATGGCCTTGTACGCCAATGGTGGCCGCTTCACCTCCAAGCCGTATATCGCCAGCGGCCAGTACATTAAGCGCATGTCGAATTATTGCGGTGGCTGTCAATACAAGCCCGAAGTCCGGGTGGGGGACACCGCCTGCCCCTTCACCACACTGTACTGGAATTTTTTGGACAAGCATGAATCAACGCTAGTGAAAAATCCTCGCACCTCGCTGATGGCCAAAAACATCACGCGACTGAGCGAGGCCGAGCGCGCGGCGATTCGAGCGCAAGCGGGCGTCACGCTGAAAAATCTGGATTCGCTGTAACCTTTTCACCGCCAATATCCTAACGCCCGTAACCATACCGGCGCCTGTATCCGATAGGCGCTAAGCAGCTGGGTTGAACAGGTCAAGGCCAGGATCGCCACGCCCCCGCTGCTATAATCCGGTGTTATATGTGTTAGTCGTGCTATGTGCACGCGAGCGCAACCCGTTTTTTTATCCCGCGCTCACTTACTGTCTTTATTCGACCCATTTCAATACTTCAGCCGCGTCATGCCTTTGCTATGCCTCTTTACGCTATAGGACTCAACCATCGCACCGCCTCCATCGAGGTGCGCGAACGTGTTGCCTTTCCGCTGGAGTCGCAGCGCAGCGCCATTGACAGCCTGCGCCAGGAAACCGAGGCGCAGGAAATCACCCTGATTTCCACTTGCAACCGCACCGAAATTTATTTACGCGCCACTGATGACGCGGCGCTTAAGGCCGCCGCGCGCTGGCTGAATGCGCTGCCGGCGGCACAGGGCCTGGATTTAAATTCGCATTTTTATACCTTGTCCGAAGCCGAAGTGCCGCGCCACGCCTTCCGGGTCGCGAGCGGGCTGGATTCGATGATTTTGGGTGAGCCACAAATTTTAGGACAGGTGAAATTAGCCGTAAAAATTGCGTTCGAGGCTAATGCGCTGTCAGGGCCGCTGGATCGATTGTTTCAGGAGACCTTTAAAGTCGCCAAAGAAGTTCGCACCCAAACCGAGATTGGCACCACCTCGGTCAGCATGGCAGCGGCTTCGCTGAAACTGGCACAGCAGGTGTTTGGCGATATTCGCGATATCAAGCTGCTGTTGATCGGGGTGGGCGAAATGATTGAGCTCGCGGCCACCCATTTTGCGGCGCAATCGCCCAAGCAAATCGTGGTTGCGAATCGCACCCTGGAGCGCGGTCGCGAACTGGCGCAGCGCTTTAACGCAAACGCCATCACGCTGCAGCAATTGCCCGAACGTATTCATGAATTTGACGCCATCATCACCTCTACCGCCTCGACCTTGCCGATCATCGGTAAAGGCATGATCGAAAGCGCACTTAAATTACGGCGGCGCAAGCCGATATTTATTGTTGATCTGGCGGTACCGCGCGATGTCGAGGCCGAAGTCGGCGAGCTCAACGATATTTATCTCTACACCCTTGATAGCCTGGGCCGGGTAATCCAGCAAAATCTGGATGCGCGTGAAGCGGCCGTTGCTGAAGCCGACGCCATTATCAATATCCGCACCGCTGAATTTATGCACTGGCTGGGCGCGCGTGGCTCGGTGCCGATTATCCAGCAGCTGCGCGGCAAGGCCGATCAATACCGTCAAATCGAGCTCGACCGTGCCAAAAAACTGCTGGCTAAGGGAGACGATCCTGTCAAAGTGCTCGAAGCGTTGGCCAACGGGCTCACCAATAAATTTTTGCATCACCCGCTCGCTGCCTTGAATCGCAGTACCGGCCAGAATCGCGAAGCCCTCGCCGATGCGCTCGAAAAACTCTATGCCGAGCCGGATCAATGAAAACCTCCATTAGCAAAAAATTGACCTCGTTGAGCGAGCGTCTGGTCGAGCTGGACCGCCTCTTGTCTGAGCCCAGCGTGGTCAACGATATGGACAGCTATCGCAAAATTACCCGCGAACATGCTGACATCAGGCCCGTGGTCGCGCTGTTCAGCAATTACCAAAAATCCGAAGCCGATGTCGCTGCTGCGCAGGAAATGGGCAAAGACCCAGAGATGCGCGAATTCGCCGAAGAGGAAATCAAGGCCGGTCGCGCCCGCCTCGAACAGATCGAAATTGATTTGCAAAAAGCGCTACTGCCAAAAGACCCTAACGACGATAAAAATATTTTCCTGGAAGTGCGCGCCGGGACCGGCGGCGATGAATCTGCTCTGTTTGCCGGCGATTTATTCCGCATGTACACCCGCTACGCCGAGCGTAATCGCTGGCAGGTCGAAATCGTTTCCGAGTCGCCCGGTGAAGTCGGTGGCTACAAAGAGATCATCGCGAGGGTCGTCGGCCAGGGTGCGTATTCACGACTGAAATTCGAGTCCGGCGGCCATCGGGTGCAGCGCGTCCCCGATACTGAAACCCAGGGTCGTATCCATACCTCGGCGGCGACGGTGGCGGTGATGCCCGAGGCCGACGATGTGAGTGATGTCGTCATCAACGCGGGCGATGTTCGTATCGACACCTTTCGCGCGTCCGGAGCCGGTGGTCAGCACATTAACAAAACAGATTCAGCGGTTCGCCTCACCCATATCCCGACGGGTATCGTGGTGGAGTGTCAGGACGGTCGGTCGCAGCATAAAAATAAAGAGCAGGCGTTTAAGGTGTTGGCCGCACGTATCAAAGATAAGCAGACCCGCGAGGCGCAAGCCAAAGAAGCCGCCACCCGCAAATCGCTGGTCGGTTCCGGTGATCGCTCCGAACGCATCCGCACCTACAATTTTCCGCAAGGCCGCATGACCGATCACCGCATTAACCTGACCCTCTACAAACTCGACTTCATCATGGACGGTGATTTAAGTGAGCTGACCGATGGCTTGATGGCGGAGTACCAAGCGGAGATGTTGGCGGCGTTGGGCGAGACGGCCTAACGATCATGGCGCTGATGAGTTGGCCAAATTTAAAAATGAAACACTAGAAATGGTGGGGCGATTGAAGCATTTTTGCTTGAAACGCCTCGTCCTTATTGCACTTTGATTGCACCTTGGTTGCACTTTGATGAATTTTCCGCGCTGGGCCGTTTTTGCACCATGACGCGCTGGTTTTCATCAAATCTGGTAGCGTGTGTATTGGCGCACTTTGTTGACTCTCCCTTCCTCTCGAGCTTCCATGAAAACTATTCTCATCGCGAACCCCAAAGGCGGCGCCGGTAAGACGACGCTATCGACCAATCTGGCGGGCTATTTGGCCAAATACGTGGCAACACGCGCGGCTAATAAGGGTGAAGCGGTTTTCTTGTGGGACTTGGATCGCCAAAAATCGGCGCTGCATTGGCTATCGCAACGGCCCGCGTATTTGCCCACCATTTCTCGGCTGGATAGCTCCAAAGAAAAATCCGGCAGCGGCTGGCTGGTGCTCGATTCCCCCGCCGGCTTGCACGGTGAAAAATTATCGGATTTACTCAAGCGCGTAGAAAAAGTGATTGTGCCGATTGTGCCGTCCAGCTTTGATCTGGCAGCGACCAAACTATTTTTAAACGAGCTGGCTGCAGAAAAAGCCGTGCGCAAAGGCAAAGCGTTCGTGGCGATTGTGGGGATGCGTGTGGATGCGCGCACCCGTGCCGCCGAAAAACTCGATGAATTTTTAGCGCCTATTGCTTTGCCGGTATTAACGCATCTGCGCGATACGCAAAATTACGTCACCGCTGCGTTTGAGGGCAAATCAATTTTTGATCTGGCGCCGTCCACCGTCGCGCAAGATGTCGAGCAGTGGCAAGCTATTATTGATTGGGCCATGGGCGATTAGCGCTTAGCACTTCACATCCGGCATTCATTTCACCTACTCCAAAGCACACCATGTCTGACGCACAACTGTATCAAATTACCCTTACCTATCCCGCTGACGCTGACCAGATATTGCTGCCGAACGCCGACTTCTCGCGCAACAGCAGCCTGCACGCTGATGGCAAACACGAGGTGGCGGCTTCATCACCTGCCGTTTACGGCGGCGACAGTGTGCGCTATAACCCGGAAGAGCTGATGCTGATGTCACTCGCGCAATGCCATATGCTCACCTACCTCGCGATCGCTGCAAAAAAACAGATGACGATTTTGCGTTATGAGGATCGCGCCACCGGCCAATTAGGCATCGGCAAAGCCGGCGGTATCGGAGTGGAAGGCAGAATCTCGATGCAGCAAGTCACACTGCGTCCGCGTGTCACGGTCGCCCGGGGCACCAACCTGGACGATGCGCGCGCGATGCATGTGAAGGCACATGCAAATTGTTTCATGGCAAATTCAGTGAATTTCCCGGTTACCACCGAGCCTGAAATGGTCGAGGCCGCATCCTGAATGAGGACGATTGCTGAGCTTGCCGCTGCCCTTGCCAAGGGTGCTACCACGGCCGAGCGTTTGACCGAAGAATGTCTTGACCGCATCGCTGATATCGCCGGTGAAGGCGCACGTGTGTTCATCAAAGTATCGGCAGATGCTGCCCGCGCCACCGCGCATCAAAGCGACCGCTTGCGGTCGCAGGGCATCGTGCCATCACCGCTTGCTGGTATCCCGATTTCAATCAAAGATTTATTCGATATTCAGGGCGACACCACCCGCGCTGGCTCGATTATTTTGCGCGATGCGCCGCCCGCCACGGCCGATGCAACCGTCATCGCCCGGCTGCGCGCAGCAGGCGCGGTCATCATCGGGCGCACCAATATGACCGAGTTTGCCTATGGCGGGCATGGCATCAACGCGCATTACGGCACGCCATCGAACCCATGGGATCGAGCGCATCAACGGATTCCGGGTGGCTCAACCTCCGGCGGCGCGGTCAGTATCACCGACGGTATGGCAATGGCGACGATTGGCTCTGATACAGGCGGCTCAGTACGCATTCCGGCAGCACTGTGCGGCGTTGTTGGTTTCAAACCAACCCAGGCGCGAATCTCGCTGCATGGCGCATTTCCGCTATCGACCACGCGTGATTCGATCGGCCCACTGGGCCATTCTGCATCCTGCTGTATGTTGCTGGATCGGATAATGGCGGGCGAATATCATAGCGGCTATTTAAATGAATCTGCTGTAATACATCAATCGGGATTGCGGAGCCTACGCGGCTTACGATTGGGCGTCCCCCAAACCATTCTGCTCGACACCTTAACGCCGGCCGTCGCCACCGCCTTTCAACAGGCACTCACGGCGCTTTCAGCCGCCGGTGCCGTGATTGAAGAATTTATCTTCGCCGAACTGGCGGAGGAAGCGGCGGGCAGCCAGAAGGCTAATTTTTCAGCCGTGGAAGCCTATGCATTGCATCGTCAGCGGCTCGCAAACCAGCTCGATCAATTCGATCCCATGGTCGCCAAACGATTGATGCTTGGCGCGAACATGACCGCCGCCGATTACTACGATCTGATTCAATTGCGGCAGCACCTGATGGCCTCAGCCAATCGCACCACGGCGCGATTCGATGCGTTAATTGCCCCGACGATTCCCATCATCGCGCCGACCATCGCGGAGATGCAATTATCAGATGAAAATTTTTATCGGATCAATGCGCTGCTGCTGCGAAACTGCGCACCCTTCAACGTGCTGGATCGGCCCTGCTGGTCGCTGCCATGCCATCCAGAAGGTAGCGCCCCGGTGGGTTTGATGGTGGTGGGCGAAACCGGCCAGGATCATCGTCTGCAAGCGATTGGTCTTGTTATTGAAGCGGCAGTTAATGCGCGCCGGTAAATATAAAATGGGTAAGCCGCGAGGAATTAAAATCCCCGCTGTTTTTTCTTATGCTCCTGCGCGGATTTTTCGACTTCGCGCATTCTTTTTTCGGCCACACGCTTGTCCCAACCGACCATCGGCGCGATGACTTCCCACCACAGCAAAACCACCAGCCACGGTGATAATACCCACCACCACGACCAGGTCGCGACCGGGCCAATAGCGGCAACTTTCATCAGCAAAATGATTGCTGCAATGATGACTAATAACATAACGCCCCCTCAAGATATTTGAACCGCAAACCCAATTATGCCTAATCATCCCGCCAATAGCACTGCGGGTGATTTGCGGCTTGCGTTAGGCCCTTTGATATTGACCTTTCGCTACTCGGGGATGGCATCCATCAGGACTCATGTCGTTATGCCGATGACGCGACGGCCAGCCTGCGCCTGTGCGGCTTCACCACCTCTCTTTGTATCCACATCAGCAGCCACATTGATTCACAATGATCGTTTGCGCGCAGTAATTTTTCAATACCTGCCTCTGAAAAACCGTGCTGCGTGATGCCGGGGCATGGGGCCATATTCCTGTGCATCAAAGATGCTCTCCAACATCAATGTTGGTTTTTGCCCGATCACCTTTAGCACATCACTATTGACAAACCAAAGCGCACTGCTGTCTTCATTGCCGACGGGATAAACCCGGATGTGAGTGCCCGCGAATTCATAATAATTTCCCTACCATTTGGCGAGGGGCTGCTGGCTGATCAGTCTGGCCATTATCTCAGCCCATGCCATGATCGGCTTGGGCAGCATGAACGAGCAGGGTGCAAAAATCAGGATCGCATAGGCTGCGCTAATCCCGCTCCACCCAAACTTTATGAAGGGTAACGTGCACAGCAGCGCCGTCAAACTGAACCGCAGCAGGGTTGAAATTATTAGGTCGCGTAGCGGGTTCTCATTCATTTGCGTTCAGTTATTGCGGCTCGCATATAGACTTACATTAGTCTGAAAGGGGCGGTGGCGTGTCGGGTTTGAAGCGCAGGTATTGGCGGATTCACCCTGCTCTACGGCCATAAGTGATGTTCTCATTAAACATTTCACGACTACCCATCACATAAACGCCCAAGCACCTAGCCAATTGCCCTATTTACAGCTTAATCCTTTAACATGCGGGTTGCATTTGGTTGGCTTCCTCTGGCAACCCTCGCGGGATTTTATTGACAATGGTAAATCCTCATCAGCATAATTAAGGATTAAGCTTTTTTGATACCTCGTTCCCTCACTTCCTTCCCCCATTGGAGACGTAAACATGAACCACCCGAAAACATCATACAAACTCGCGTTCGCGGCCTTGCTAGCGGTTGGCTTGGTTGGCTGCGGTAAAGAAGAGGTTAAAGTCGACGCGCCAAAAGCTGTGGTGCCGGTTGCTGAGCCTAGCGTTACGGTCAAGATCGGCCATGCCGGCCCGCTGACGGTCAAGACGCCGCACCTGGGCAAGGATGATGAAAACGGGGTCGCGCTCGCGGTTGCACAGGCCAATGACAAGAAGCTCAAAATCGGCGGCAAGCTGGTTAAATTCGAGATGATGTCTGAAGATGATCAGGGTGATCCTAAAGTCGGCTCCACCGTGGCGCAAAAACTGATTGACGCTAAAGTAGTGGCCGTCATTGGGCACTTGAATTCAGGCGTGGCTATTCCCGCGTCCGAGGCTTATGAAAAAGTTGGCATCCCGATGATTTCTGGTTCAGCTACCAACCCTACGCTAACTGATCGTGGCTTGAAAAATACCTTCCGCACCGTGGCGCGTGACGATCAGCAGGGCCCTGCCATCGCCGCTTATATCGCGAGCGAAATCAAGGCTAAAAAAGTTTCGTTAATCGATGATAAAACAGCCTATGGTGAAGGCTTGGCAAACGAAGTGGAAAAAACCCTCAAGGGCGCAAAAATCACCATCGTGGGCCGCGAGCGCACCACCGATACTGAAACTGATTTCAAATCGATTCTGACTAAAATCAAAGCCAAAAACCCGGACGTGATTTTCCACGGCGGCATGGATCAAACGGCTGGGCCGATGATGAAACAAGCGCGTGAACTGGGCATTAAATCGATCTTTGTGTTCGGCGATGGTGCGTGTACTGAAGAAATGTTTGTCAAAGCCCAGGACGCCGCCAATGGCCTCGTCTGTTCGCAGGCAGGCCTGCCTTCACAGGCCGCAAGCCAAGAATTTTTAGCGTCGTTCAAGGCTAAATTTGGCGATGTTAAACAATATGCACCATACTACTATGACGCGACTAATGCGGTGATCGAAGCGATCAAAAAGGCCGATTCGGTTGATCCGCTCAAGTTTGGCCCGGAGCTCTTCAATGTCAGCTTTACCGGTGCCACGGGCAAAGTTGAGTTTGATGCCAAAGGCGATCGTAAAGATGCTGAAGTCACCATTTTCAAAATGGCCGATGGCAAGCTGGTACCGGTATCCATCGTAAAAGCCGGTGTCGCCACCAAATTTGAAACGGCAGCTCCAGCACCGGCAGTAGTCGCACCTGTCACTACACCAGCCGCCAAACCAGCAGAAGCACCCAAGAAGTAATCGCAGCATCAGTATCAAACGGCACCCGCCTTCCCGCGTGGTGCCGTTTTTATTGGGCGCGGCGAGTTGATCTTTTAGTTTTGGTTTTTTATTGATGCTGGTGGTCAAATTTAAATTGCTCGCCAGAGCCGCTCAACACATCATGTAACATCGAGCCACATGGATACCTTCCTTCAACAACTCGTCAATGGTCTTACGCTCGGCTGCGTTTACGCCGTTGTCGCACTCGGCTACACCATGGTTTACGGCATTGTGCAGCTGATTAACTTTGCGCATGGCGAGGTGGTGATGATCGGCGCGATGGTGGCTTTTAGCGTGATTACGGCACTCGCGGGCTCGGGCATGCCGCCGCTCGCTATCGTGGGGTTGAGCCTGCTGGCGGCGATTCCGGCGTGCATGCTGGTCGGCTATACGGTTGAGCGCATTGCCTATCGGCCGCTACGCAACGCGCCCCGTTTGGCACCGCTCATTACCGCGATCGGGGTATCGATTATTTTGCAGCATGTGGCGCTGCTGATTTGGGGCCGTAACTATATTTCATTCCCGCAAATTGTGCTGACTAAGTCCTATGCGCTAACCGCATCCACCAACAGTGCAACCATTACCAATATACAAATTGCGATCATCATGCTGTCGGTCATGATGATGGCCGGGCTGATCGCGCTGATTTATAAAACCCGCATCGGGATCGCGATGCGAGCGACTTCGCAAAACGCGGCCGTCGCCGGGTTGATGGGAATTAACGTCAACAGCGTGATTTCATTTACCTTCATTATTGGCGCGGGTTTGGGTGCGGTCGCGGGGGTAATGGTTGGCAGCTACTACGGTATTGCGTATTATCAGATGGGCTTTCTGCTGGGCTTGAAGGCCTTTTCGGCAGCGGTGCTGGGTGGCATTGGCAATCTGGGCGGGGCGGTACTGGGCGGCATCTTAATCGGCCTGATCGAAGCCTTCGGTGCCGGCTATATGGGCGACGTCACCAATGTCTGTACATTGAACCAATTTTTGCCCGGTTTTGCGGCAATGTGCGACGCGAATTCAAACGCATCGCTACTGGGCTCGAATTACAAAGAGGTTTATGCCTTCGTAGTGCTGATATTAGTGCTTCGATTTCGGCCATCCGGCTTGTTGGGTGAACGTGTGTCAGATCGCGCCTAGGTACGCATGACTAACTACATTGATCATATTTTGCCCGGGCCATGGCGCAAACATCCCGCCGTATTTTGGGTGGGTGTGGCACTGATTGCCGCTGCCCTGGCGGTGATGCCGTTTGTGCTGGTCAGCCATAGCATGACCTCTTGGGTGCGCATTACCAATTTTGCGATTCTGTTTGTATTTCTTTCTCTCGGCCTCAATATCGTGGTCGGCTTTGCGGGCCTGCTGGATCTGGGCTACATCGCGTTTTACGCGGTAGGGGCCTATGTTTATGCGCTATTGGCCTCACCGCACTTTGGCCTGCATTTACCGTTCTGGCTAATCCTGCCAATCGGCGCGGCGGTGGCGTGTTTATTTGGCGTGTTGCTGGGCGCACCCACCTTGAAGCTGCGCGGCGATTATCTGGCGATTGTGACGCTGGGCTTCGGCGAAATTGTGCGAATTTTCATGAATAATTTATCCGAGCCGATCAATATCACCAATGGTCCCAAAGGCATTGCCACAATTGATTCAATCAAATTATTCGGTGTTGATTTCGGCACGACCACGCGCATCGGTGATTTTGCGATGCCCGGATTAATCAAGTACTACTACCTGCTGATGTTTATGCTGATGGTCATCATTATCATTAATTTGCGCCTGCAAAATTCACGCATCGGTCGTGCGTGGGAGGCGATTCGTGAGGATGAATTAGCGGCGCGTGCGATGGGCATTAATACCATAAATTTGAAGCTGCTGGCTTTCGCCATGGGTGCATCGTTTGGCGGCTTAGCCGGTGGTGTATTCGCCGCTATTCAGGGTTTCATCAGCCCGGAAAGTTTTACGCTGACTGAAAGCGTGATGATTTTGGCGATGGTGGTGCTGGGCGGCATGGGCAATATATGGGGTGTGGTGGTGGGCGCATTGCTGCTCTCGTTTGTGCCTGAGTTATTGCGCTACACCGTCGAGCCTGCGCAAAAAGCGCTGTTTGGCCGGCAAATTATCGAAGCCGAAGTATTGCGCATGCTGATATTTGGTTTTGCGATGGTGGCAATGATGCTCTATCGTCCGGCAGGCTTGTTGCCTTCTGCTGTGCGTAAGCGTGAACTGGCGCAGAAAACAGATCAGCTATGACGACTGCAATGACGCCTATTCTGACCGCACAAAATATCACCAAGCGATTCGGTGGCCTCACCGCCTTGGCCGATGTGAGTTTTGCAATACAGCAGGGCCAAATCTTTGGCCTGATCGGCCCCAATGGCGCGGGCAAAACAACCCTTTTTAATGTGCTCACCGGCCTCTATCAGCATGATGAAGGCACTGTGACGTTCAATGGTGAAGTTCTAAACGGGATTACATCCGATCGCATTGCCGATTTGGGCGTGGCACGCACCTTTCAGAACATTCGGCTATTCGGCAATTTAAGCGCGATTGAAAATGTCATGATTGGCCGCCACGTGCGTACCCACGCCGGCGTGTGGGGCGCCATTACTCGCAACCGTGCCACGCGCAGCGAAGAAGCTGCGATTGAACAACGTGCGCATGAATTGCTCGACTTTGTGAATGTAAGTCATCGCGCTAATGAGTTAGCCAAGCATTTATCGTACGGCGATCAGCGTCGTCTGGAAATCGCGCGCGCGCTGGCAACGGACCCAAAAGTGTTAGCGCTGGATGAACCCGCCGCTGGTATGAACGCTACTGAAAAAATCGCTCTGCGAAAATTGATTGAATCGATTCGTGTGCAGGGCATCACTATCTTGTTGATCGAACATGATGTAAAACTGGTAATGGGTTTGTGTGATCGCATTGGTGTACTCGACTATGGCAAAAAAATCGCCGAGGGCGTACCTGCGGAGGTGCAGCGCGATCCCAAAGTCATAGAAGCCTATCTCGGTGCATCCATCGAGGTGGCCGCATGACCGCGCTGCTGTCGATCAAAAATCTGCATATCGGCTACGGCGGTATTCAGGCGGTCAAAGG
>JAYWCO010000411.1:0-2696 GCA_043780475.1 Burkholderiales bacterium
CACCAGGGCAACTGGATGCTTTCCAGGCAGCGTTACTCACGCATCCGCTTTTTAGTGCGATGCCGTTCAAACGCAGTGAATGCAAAACCGCACCCTTTGGCCGCATGAAGGTTTACCGCAAACCGGAAATTGTGCCGTTGGGGATTGCAGGTGTTGATGCGCGGAAGACCGGCATCAATGTGAGCCCGGCAGCGTGGCGCAAGCTGATTGCCGAAGACGATGTGGTGCTGCTGGATAACCGCAACAGTTTTGAATTTCGGCTGGGCCGATTCAAAAACGCGGTTGATCCGCACGTCACTAATTTTCGTGATTTCCCCCGATATGTTGAAGCCCATCTGGCTGAATGGAAAGCTGACGGCAAACGGGTGGCGATGTATTGCACGGGCGGTATTCGCTGCGAAAAAACCAGCGCATGGATGCGCGAGCTGGATAGCAGCATGGAGGTGTATCAACTGGAAGGCGGCATTCTCAATTATTTTAAGGAAATGCCCGATGCTGAAAAAGATTGGGAAGGGCAATGCTTTGTGTTCGACAATCGCATCGCGTTGGATACCAAACTTCAGGAAACGGACACCTCGCTCGACGATGTTTATCGTGGTGAAGCGGGAGCCGGGCCAGACGATGCATGGCGGCTAAAGCGGGCGAAAGAATTAGATGGTTCAAGCTGAGGCGTTGATTGTGTTGATGGTTTCGCGTTAAATGCTACCGACTAAAAATGGTGTTGGCCCAAGCTGTATTTCGCTGCCGACAGGCCCATGGCTAACGCTGCTGGATTTTTTGGCAGACCGTTTCCCGCATGTGGCGCGGGCTGAACTGGTGAGCAGAATGCAGCGCGGTGATGTGGTTGATAGTGCGGGCGGTTTGGTGTTGCCGACGCGCGCTTATCAGGCTCACCTCAAACTTTACTACTATCGCCATATTGAAGATGAGCCGCGCATTCCGTTTGATGAAGTGGTGCTGTTTCAGGATGACTATATAGTCGCGGTGGACAAACCGCATTTTTTGCCGATTTCACCCGCCGGACGCTATGTGCAGGAGACCGTTCTGGTGCGCTTGAAACGCAAGCTCGGCATCGATACGCTGGCGCCGATGCATCGGCTTGATCGCGAAACCGCTGGCGTGGTGTTGTTTACGGTTCAGCCTGATTTGCGCGATCAATATGCGCGCATGTTCCGGCAAAAAAATGTCGTCAAGCAGTATCAGGCGATTGCGCGGTGGCGGGCAGATTTAAATTTTCCACTGACGCATAAAAGTCGCATGGTGGCAGGTGATCATTTTATGCGGATGCGCGAGGTGAACACAACGGACGCGGCGGACGATAAACACCACGAAGACGGTGCGCTCAATTCGGAAACACGCATTGAAGTGATGGAGATAAAAGGTGCGCTGGCGCGTTATCGGCTGCTGCCGATAACGGGGAAAAAACATCAGCTACGGATTCATATGGCGGCGCTGGGTTTGCCGATTCTGCATGACCAGATTTATCCTGTCCATGTTGAATATGATGATCGGGACTACACTAAGCCGTTACAGTTATTGGCCCAGTCAATCGGATTTTGTGATCCGGTTACTGGCCAGCAGCGGCACTTTGAAAGCCAGCGAAATTTAATCGCGCTGTGAGCCGATTTCTTCAGCTAACTTCGAACGAGGCGCATATGAAACTGAAGCAGTTTAAATTTTTACGGGCTGGGTTATACGCATCGTTGCTGCTGCTGGGCGCTTGCGCTGGTTTACAGGAAGAGAAGCGGCATACGCCTGCTGAACTGGCCGCCTACCAAGTTAAAAATTTCATCGCGCCGATTGCCTCCGCTGTCGGCGAGGCTGCCGCGCGCGCTGAGGCATTGGAAAAAATTAACCGGGCACTCGCGCAATCAACATCAACCTCGTATTTAACATCGTCAGACTCAATTGACCGGGAAGTTAGCGTGCCCGGCGCACTAGGTGCGATTGCGTTGTTTAATACCGGACAAGACACCGGGCGCAGCCTGGTTCTGGGCGCGTTAGCCGATTTTGAGCGCGATCTCAAACCCGCGTCGATTGAATATCAGCGCGCGGTGATTGCGGCCGCTTATATGCTGTATCCGCAAGAAAGTGCTGCCGCACTCCGGCGCTTACTCGGCCATCTCGACACCCCGCGAGAGTTCTCGATGGCGGCTTATACCGTATTGAAAGCAGCGGCAGGTGCTGAGGCCGGTGGCCCAGCATTACGGGCAGATTTGCGTGGCATCCTGACCAGCCGCTTCCCTGAATGGGCCAGCGAGCCGCGGCTACGTGCGCTCGAACATGTGCTGACCACCGACAGCGCTGCCGAATTAGCGCAGCGCCCGCCGCTGGCAGATTTGCTGGCGGCGCCGCTGCGCAAACTGGGGCCGGCCTTGCCGGTGATTTAC
Organism: Burkholderiales bacterium; assembly: GCA_043780475.1. Classification (GTDB taxonomy): domain Bacteria; phylum Pseudomonadota; class Gammaproteobacteria; order Burkholderiales; family Usitatibacteraceae; genus UKL13-2. The sequence continues at coordinate 2,391 of JAYWCO010000411.1, forward strand.
AGTTTCCAACGCAAGGATCGGCAACGCTTCGGTATGGCGATGGTACGCGGCCCGGACAGAAAATTCATGCGCAATCTTGACGGTAGCTACTTCTCAATTCCGCATCTGGCCATGGCCCTGACCAATCTGCCCGGTACCATCACCAATGGCAATACACCACAGGGTTTATTCACGATTGTGGGCGCAGGGACGGCCACCAATAAATGGATCGGCCCCACCCCCTATCTGCATTCAAAAATTCCGGTAGAAGCCACCGTTGCTGAATTTGAACACGCCGAATTATTGCAGGCAGCGGAGGCGTGGACA
>JAYWCO010000412.1:0-4754 GCA_043780475.1 Burkholderiales bacterium
TGCTGCGCTATCACCTGTTGGACGCACCGCCGAGTGCTTTGGTGCATGACTTTGCGGTATCGCAAAAACATATTATTTTTCTGCTGGCGCCGATTATGCTGGATCAAGCTTTGTTGAAGGCAGGCGGCGGCTTTGGCGAGGCTATGCGCTGGAATGCCCAGGACAGTGTGAAGGTATTGGTGATCGATAAGGCCGATTTCACCAAACAGCGGGTACTCGAATTGCCTGCTTTTATGGTGTTTCACTTTGGCAACGCCTGGGAAGAAAATAATGTTATCCGGGTTGATTTTGTGAAAAGCGATAATCTTGACAACATGAGTGATTACATGCCGAAAATCATGCGCGGTGAGCTCGCGAGGAGCGCCGATTCCCATGCCGCGTTTTTAAAAATTGATCTCAATACCGGGCGACTGACGATGGAATCGCGCAAAGAGCAGGTTGAATTTCCACGGATTGATCCGCGCTTTGTCGCGGTTCGTAACCGTCAGGTTTTTTATCCAACTTATGTCGGTGCGGCAGAAACAAGTTGGGGTTTTAACAGCTTGATGCGACTTGACAAAGATTCCGGCAAGACCGACACCTATTCATTTGGCGAGGATTTCCGCCTGGAAGAGCATGTATTGGTGGCCAAGCCTGGATCGAGCCGGGAAGGTGAGGGCTGGTTGGTCGGCGTGGGTTTTGATGTCGCGCGCCAGCAGAGTTTTGCCACGGTATTTGATGCCATGAATCTGCAGGCAGGGCCGATTGCATTGGCGCGCCTGCCCTACTGGGTGCCGCCATGCTTTCACGGCAATTTTCATGCGGCGTAGGTAGAGCATGGGTAGTGTGCAGGTAGTGCGCTGGCAGCTCACCGGTAGCGCACAGGTAGCTCAATCTACTCACGCCTGACTCGAACCATTCACCGCATTTTTATCACGCTTCATCGCTTTCTCTACCGATGCTGGCCGGATCAATCCTAAACTGGTTTCAGTTTTTCAATCATCAATAGCCGACGCTATTACCACCCAACAACATTCATTACCTGCAAGGAAAAAAATCATGAACCCACTGACCGCCGTTAGCGACATCACCAAAGCCATAACCTACCCGTTCCGCATGATGTTTGTGGTGGGGTTATGCGCATTCATTAATTTTTTTACCAGTCCCGGTCAATGGTGGTTTCAATGGGTCGCCTTCGGCATGGGCGTCGGTCTGCTGGTTGTTTGGGCAAGGGCGATTCGTGCGCTGGGTGTGGCGGCTGTTACGGCGGCAGTCGGCTATATGGTGTATCGCTGGCTTTTGCGCCGTCAAGAAAATAAATCAGCCGCGCCATTGATTAATGCCTGAGTATTCGGTTGAGCCCAATCTTCTCGACTCGTTAGTTAATGATTGAGTTAGGCCAGTGGCATTGATCCTATTGATGAGCACTCCTGCTATCCTTTCCAATTATTCGGATGAATAAAATGACTTACGCTGCCGCAACAGCCAACACAGCGGTCAATTCAGTGGACAACATTGTGGTCAATACAGAAAATTCGGATTGCAAAAAAGCAGCGGACAAAGATGACGACAGAAATGGCGACAGATGTGATGACAGAAGCGGCCACCCGCTCGAGCTGATTGCATTTTTTCGTCGCTGGCCCAAAACCGATAGTCGTGCGGTGCGGATTATCGTTTTAGGGTTGATTTTTAATACCTTAATCGCGGTCTTTTTTGTACTCATGGCCATCATCATGGGCCACATCCCATCATGGAAGGCGCTCGTCAGCGGGTTCGCCGAATCCCTGCTCATCTCCAATATCATCGGCTTCACCTGGGCGCTGCTGATGCTGGCATTAGGGCCGTTGTTCAGGCGCATGAACCAGCTGCCGTTCGCGGCGCAGATTGCCAGCTATACCGCGATGGGATTTATCGTCACGCTAGTCGCGTTCAGCGGGATTTCTTTTATTCCCGGTTATGGCGGCGTGGCTAATTTTTATCTGGAATCAAAGTTTTATATTTCAGTGCTGACGCTGTCATTTGTTATTGCGCTGGTGCTGGGCGTGGCTTATAAGTCGCGCTTTGCGGGCCTCGAGCGCGATGCGACGCTGGCACGGGAAAGTGCACGATTGCAGGTAGTGGAGCGTCAGGCCATGCAGGCTAATCTGCGTGCGCTGCAAGCGCAGATTGAGCCGCATTTTTTATTCAACACGCTTGCCAATGTGGTGGGCCTGATTCATCCGCAGCCCGATAAAGCCAAGCTGATGCTAGAGCAATTTATTGTTTACCTGCGTGCGACCTTATCGGCCACCCGCGAAGAGCACAGCACGCTCGGCAGTGAATTTGACATGATGAAAAACTTTCTGGCGATTCTGCAGATTCGGATGGGTGATCGTTTGCAGGTGCGCTTCGATTTGCCGCGCGAGCTGTCCGATCTGCCGGTGCCGCCAATGCTGATGCAGCCGCTGGTAGAGAACGCCATCAAGCACGGATTGGAACCTAAAATTGAAGGCGGCGAGGTGGCGCTCTCGGTTAAACGCAACGGCGAGAAAATTGCCATCACCATCGCGGATACCGGCCTCGGCTTTCAAAATTCCACCTCAAACGGGATCGGCCTCAAAAATGTTCGCGAGCGGTTGCAACAGCTTTATGGCGAAGCCGGTTCACTGACCATTGAAGACAATATGCCCTGCGGCACGCGAATCACTATTTTAATTACGGATATGAAACCCTAGCACGGGCGGGCTTCTTGGAGCAAAAATGGCTCAAACGGCCCGCCAATAAAAGAAGTTGCCAATAATTTAATCGCTTCAAGCATTCAATATTTTTGATTCTCATCCCATCCTTCGACCTCTATTTACTTAACCCCTATTTACTTAACTCACATGACGACTGCCGCTACCGCCATCATCGCTGATGATGAACAACACCTTTCCAATTTCCTGAAAGATCGCCTCGCCGCACTTTGGCCGGAGCTTAAGGTGGTGGCGCTCGCTGCCAATGGCCCCGAGGCGCTGCGCTTGATCGACGATCATGTGCCCGATATTGTGTTTCTGGATATCCGCATGCCTGGCTTGACGGGGCTTGAGGTAGCAAGCCGCATGGATGCTAAAACCCGCGTGGTTTTTGTGACTGCGTTCGATCAGTACGCGGTCGACGCTTTTGACCGTGAAGCGGTCGATTATTTATTAAAACCGGTCACCGATGAGCGGCTCAAGCGGGCGATTGAGCGGCTCAAGGATAAGCTGGCAAGCTCGGCCGCGCCGCAGGATATGAATGCGCTATTGAAGTCGTTAAGCCATTTGTTGCCGCCCGGCAAAAATAGTTATTTGCGGTTTATTCGTGCGTCGGTCGGTGAGTTGACCAAGCAGATTCCGGTGGACGAGGTATTTTATTTTCAGGCGCAGGATAAATACATCAGTGTCTACACCAGGGAAGGCGAATCGCTGATTCGTACCCCGCTGGCTGAATTGCAGACGCAGCTCAATCCCGATGAGTTCTGGCAGATACATCGCTCCACCATCGTCAATGTGAATCGCATTGAGGGCACCAAGCGCGACCTCATGGGCCACACCCTGGTCAAGTTAAAAGAGGTCAAGGCTGAGCTGCCAGTGAGCCGCGGTTATGCACATTTGTTTAAGGGCATGTAGTGTCAACAAAATGAGTTACATGATTTTTCATCGCTCTAATTGAAGCGTTATCGTGAATATCACTATCCGCGAATCTCAAGACGCTGATATAGGGGCCATTGCGCCTATCTATGCGAACAGCGTGGCTACTGAAACTGCCTCATGGGAATATGAAGCGCCAAGTATTGAAGAGTTTGCTCAGCGTCGTCGGGAAATTATTGCCAAAGGGTTTCCTTATTTAGTCGCGTCATTTGAAGGGCGAGTGATCGGTTATGCCTATGCCAGTAGCTACCGAGCCCGCATCGGCTACCGTTTCGTAGTGGAGGATTCAGTATATGTGCATCGGGATTTTCAAGGCAAAGGCATTGGCACACTATTACTTAATGCACTCATCAGGGAATGCGAAGCGCGCGGCTATCGGCAGATGATTGCAGTTATCGGCGATAGCCAAAATGCCGGTTCAATCAAACTTCATGAACGATGCGGATTTCAACCTATCGGAACTTTCCGGTCTATCGGCTTTAAGTTTGGGCGCTGGCTTGATAGCGTGCAGATGGCACGAACTTTGGGAGCGGGTAGTACGACATTGCCGGACGGTGGGTAGGCTAATCTGACGTAGCGAAAGCTGCATGATGGAGCCGCCCAAAATGAAAGCGGTATATTTATACTGCCGATGATTAACTACTTTCGCATCACGGCCAAAAATAACGACGACTTTAACAACGCGTCAAACCAGCGCTGCAAGGGATCGTATGGCAACTGATTAAACCAATCACGGTCAACCTCTACAAACTGGCGGATGAACGGCAATAGAGCCATATCGGCCATGCTAATCCGGCTGCCAAATAAATAGGCATGCATCGTTAAGCGGGCATTGAGTTTGAGCAGGAATGCCTCACCTTGTGCGCGATAAAAATCTGCCGGGTGCTCCGGAAAGCGACCTGCATATTTATAGCGATCCAGTGCGCGCTTGAATTCGCCATCATTTTCTTGAATAAGTGCAAGCGCTTCGACAGAGAATGCCGTGCCCCCGTCCAGCCATGATGCCGGATCGTTTATACCCAACGCCCAGCACATGATGTCGAGGCTTTCATCGATGACGCAGCCATCCGGCAGGTGTAATACCGGTACCGTTCCCTTGGGCGAGCACGCAAGCATCGCTTGGGG
>JAYWCO010000413.1:0-29989 GCA_043780475.1 Burkholderiales bacterium
TATGGGTGATGCTGCTGGGGTCCGCCAGCGCGCAAAATACAGTACAAAAAGCCGCGGCTGAAACAGAAAAACAGCGCCTTCATGAATTGCGCGCTCGCATCGATAAGCTAAAACAGGATCTCTCAAAAAGCGAAGAATCGCGCACTGAAGTAGCCGACCAGCTCAAATCAAGCGAACAAGCGATCAGCGAAGTGAATCGTAGTCTGGTGGAACTAGGTCGCGAACAAAGCAAAATCACTGAGGCCTTAGCGGATACTCAAAAAAATATTTTGGCTACCGGTGCGGATGTCGCCAAACAGCAGGATTTGCTGGATCGCTTGATTCGTCATCAATATATGCACGGCAATACTGATCAATTGAGGCTGGTACTGGATGGACAAGATGTGTCTGTCGTCGAGCGCCACTTGCAGTACGGGGGGTATGTTTCCAAAAATCGCGCCACCCTGATTGCAAAGCTTAAAGTCACTTTGGCGAACTTGGCTGATCTGGAGGCGCTAGCTCGGTCAAAAAAGGCGGCGCTCACTGCCAATGCAGACGAGCAAAAAAACGCTAAAGCGGCGATTGAGGTAGAGCGAATTCAGCGGAAAAAAGTGCTAAACCGCATCGCCACCGATATCTCAAAAAGTCGTCTTGAAATAGGGCGGCTTAAACGCGATGAAGACCGGCTTACGCGTCTGGTTGATCAGCTTGCCAAGGCGCTGTTGCGCAAACCGGCAGAGCAGGGCAAGGATAAGAATAAGCGCAAAAATGATACCGCTTCGCCACGCATCCGCGAACTCGGGCAGTCCGTAGATAGCGTAGCGGATGCCAGCTTCGTAGGACGTGCGTTTCAAAGTCTTCAGGGCAAATTAAAGTTACCCGCTCTGGGTGAACTTGCGGGACGGTTTGGCACTCCAAGAGAAGATAGCGGTGTCACTTGGAAAGGCCTGTTTATTAAATCCACACCAGGTCAGCCGGTGCATGCTGTGGCAGATGGTAATGTGGTGTTTGCAGATTGGCTGCGCGGTTACGGGAATTTAATGATTCTGGATCACGGCAACGGCTATTTAAGCCTCTACGGGCATAACGAAAGTTTGTTGAAAACGGTCGGTGAAACAGTGCAAAGCGGCGAGTCCATCGCGTCTGTCGGATCAACCGGAGGCGCGGCAGAATCAGGTGTATATTTTGAATTACGCCGCGACGGCAAACCATTTGATCCGATGAGGTGGGTCGGTAAATGAGGTTCGGCCTGAAGTCGCCCCACATTACATAGCACTCTATTTTTCACGTAACAAAACAAACGATTTTATTTTGAGGTCAATGATGAACGAAGCAGAAAATACCAAATTAACAGATGTCGCCAAACCCGCGTTTAATACTTCTTCCAAGCCTGCCCTCAAACCGGTCACCGCGAAGCTGAAAGCGGCCGGGCTTATTGGTCTGGGCGCCGTAGTGGGCGTGGCGCTCAGCCTCAATTTTTCTGCAATAGCGCAGCGCCAAAATCCAACGCTGAATTTGCCGATTGACGAAGTGCGCATGCTGTCAGAGGTCTATGGCCGAATCAAGAGTGACTATGTTGAGGAGGTAGATGATAAGCGCCTCATCAAAGAAGCAATCAATGGCATGTTAACCGGGCTTGATCCGCACTCGGCTTTTCTGGACACCGATGCGCTTAAGGAAATGCAAACCGTCACTACCGGTAAATTTGGCGGCTTGGGCATCGAGGTCGGGATGGAAGATGGCTTGGTAAAAGTCATTTCACCGATTGACGATACGCCCGCTTTTAAAGCGGGCATTAAATCAGGTGATTACATCGTCAAAGTGAACGATGCTAGCCTGCGTGGTATGAACCTTACTGAGGCGGTTAAGCGCATGCGCGGAGAGGTTGGCTCGGAAGCTGTGCTGACTATCCTGCGCAAGGGCGAGAACAAAGAGCTGGTGTTCAATGTGCGTCGTGCCGAAATTCAGCTTCAAAGCGTGCGCTCGCGCGAGCTTGAGCCTGGCATTGCCTATATTCGTCTTGCGCAGTTTGAAGAGGCGACGGCTGAAAAAATGGTGCGCGCCATTAACGAGGCGTATAAACAAAATAACGGTACGCTCAAAGGTATGGTGCTGGATTTGCGCAACGATCCGGGCGGTTTACTGCACTCGTCTGTTGCCGTGTCCGCCGCTTTTTTACCCAAAGACGCTCTCGTGGTTTATACCGAGGGGCGGGTGGAAGATGCTAAATTGAGATTCAGCGCTCGCAAGGAAGATTATGTGCGTGGTCCGAAACGTGAAGATCCTTTGGCCAAACTAAATCCAGCAGCACAAACGGTACCGTTAATTGTGCTGGTTAACAACGGTACCGCTTCGGCGTCGGAAATTGTGGCGGGTGCATTGCAGGATCATAAGCGCGCCATTGTGATGGGCACACAGTCGTTTGGTAAAGGCTCCGTGCAAACCATTTTGCCGCTGACCAAGGACACCGCGATTAAGCTCACGACAGCACGTTATTTGACGCCGAATGGTCGCGCTATCCAAGCCAAAGGCATAACGCCTGACATGATCGTGGATGATGGCGTGCAACGTTTTTCGATGCGCGAAGCGGATCTTGAGCACCATTTATCCAGTGATGATGAGCGCAAAGCTGCCGACGCAGAAAAAACCAAATCTGATGGCAAGTCAGGAACTACGTTAAAGCCCGCAGATTTGGATAAAACTAAAGGCACAACCAAGTCTGTCTCATCAATTGACAAAGATAAAACCAACATCGCCATGACTTCCAAGGCGACCGCCAGCCAAGGAGAAGTTATTAAGGCGGCCGATGATGAAAAGCCAATTGAATACAAGCCGCTCAACGCGGCGGACGGCAAGCCGATTGATTTTGTACTGCAGCAAGCCGTAAATCAATTGAAGGGTCTGCCAATTGCCGCTAATCCACGCGAGTTATTGATCGCGGCGAATCCGTCGGCAGGCGCGAATAAAACCGTGGCTAAGGTTGATACCAAGCCCTGATTCATGTTTGAAGGCGGCCAACGTAACATGAATGATCAAGATCTATTACGTTACAGCCGCCATATTTTACTTGATGAGTTTGGTACTGAAGCGCAGGCCAAGTTAACCAGCAGCCACGCGCTGGTAATTGGTGCAGGTGGCTTGGGGTCGGCGGCTCTGATGTACCTCGCATCGGCCGGCATTGGGCGGATCACCGTGGCTGACGGCGATGTGGTTGATCTGACTAATCTTCAGCGTCAAATTGCCCATCGCGAAGCCTCGATTGGAGTGAATAAAGCAGTTTCTGCGAAGCGCACCTTAAGCGAAATTAATTCCATCATTAACATCCATGCAGTCACGGAACGGCTTAGTGAAAATCGTTTAACCGAACATATTGCAGGCGCGGATGTGGTGCTTGATTGCACCGATAGTTTTATCACCCGCCAAGCCATTAACCATGCATGTGTCGCTCAACGAAAGCCGCTCGTATCAGGTGCTGCGATTCGTTTTGATGGCCAGATTACTTGTTTTGATTTGCGGGATGCTGACAGCGCCTGCTATCACTGTTTATTTCCCGATCAACCTCATGCCGCTGAAGCGCGTTGTGCGGTAATGGGCGTGTTTGCGCCGTTGGTTGGCATTATTGGCGCCATGCAGGCAGCCGAAGCGATTAAACTTCTTACGCATATTGGTGCGCCATTGCAAGCTCGACTATTGATGCTGGACGCGCGCGCGATGGCCTGGCAGTTAGTCAAATACCGTCGCGACCCGGCATGCGTCGTTTGTAACGGACATCATGAGCAGACGGTTAAGGAGAAAATATATGCAACGATTTAAATGGATTGTTTTAAGTGCGGGCGCGTTGGTACTGATTGCCGCATTTGGCCCGCATGTTGCTGCGCAAACGTTGTATAAATATGTCGATCAAGACGGCAAAGTCAGCTATTCGGATCGTGCGCCTAAACCGGGCGAAAAAGCTGAAGCGGTTAAAACCGATACGCAGACGAATATCGTGGCCGCGCCCAAAAATACCGTCAGCGGGGTCAAGCAAAATATTAAAGATGTGAATGCGCGTGGCAAGCAACTGGAAGTCAAACGCGAGAATTTACAAAAAGAAGTTGACGCTGCCCGTGAACGCGTGGTGGATGCAAAAAAAGCGCTTGAAGATGGTCAAGAGGCATCGCCAGAGGAGCGGCAAATAGTTGTCCGCGGCAACCATAACGGCTTCATCTTGAAGGAGTCATATCGTGAGCGCATTGCAGGTCTGGAGGCGAAGGTAAAGATAGCGGAAGAAAATTTGGAAATCATTGAGCAAAAATATCGCCGCACTGCGCCTTGAGGGAAAGCACGGTGAGGTGATGATGGGCGACTATATTTAAATGTTGGCCAGTGCCCAACGTGGTAGCACACTAAAATCTTGACGATCTGACTGCAGAATTGTCGGATCCGCCTGGATCCGAAGCGCCGCGGCAAAAGCAATCATGGCGCCATTGTCTGTGCACAAAGCAAGGGGCGGATAAAATACTTGTGCACCTTGTCGATTAGCTTCAAGTGTTAGCTTTGCGCGTAGCGCCTCATTCGCGCCCACGCCCCCGGACACCACCAGGCGGTTCATGGCATTCACTTTTAGTGCAGACAATGATTTTGCCACCAGCACATCCACAATCGCTGCCTGAAACGACGCCGCGATGTCGGCACGAGTCTGGTCGTCAAGGGTACCGCTAAGGGTGGGGGTATTTTGTTCCGCCAGAAGCTTAGCCTTGAGGGTGAGAGCGGCGGTTTTTAACCCACTAAAACTAAAATCAAGATCGCCGCTATGCAACATGGGCCGGGGCAATTTGTATCGCTTCGGGTCGCCCTGCGCGGCCAGTTTGCTTAATGCCGGGCCACCAGGGTAGGCCAGACCAAGCAGCGACGCCGTTTTATCAAACGCTTCACCTGCCGCATCGTCAACGGTTTCGCCGAGCAGGCGATATTGGCCCACCTGATCGACCGCCATCAGTTGCGTGTGTCCACCCGACACCAGCAGGGCGATAAAGGGAAATGGCAAGTTAGGTGCATCTAGCAGAGGCGACAATAAATGCCCCTCCAAGTGATGGATGCCCATAACCGGCTTGCCCAAGGCAAAGCCCAGCCCCGCCGCCACGCTATTGCCCACCATCAGTGCGCCTCCTAGCCCAGGGCCTGCCGTAACCGCGATCACATCAGTACTCATAAGTGAGCGTTGGCTCTCGCTGCAAACCTTTTCAATTAAAGGAACAAGCCAGCGAATATGGTCGCGGGAGGCAAGTTCCGGCACCACACCGCCATAGGCCGCGTGCATCGCAATTTGCGAATGCAGGCGATGTGCGAGCAAGCCTAGCTCGGTGTCGTAGAGCGCAACACCGGTTTCATCGCATGAGGTTTCAATACCTAAAATAAGCAAGTTTGTTCCAGCACTAAGCGCTAAAAAATGGCGGTTAAGACCCGTACAGTGGATATTAATAGAGTGAAAAAGGTGGCCGAAAGAAGATTGCCAAAACGCACGTAAGTCGTTATTATATTGGGCCTTCTGTCTTGCCAGAGGGTTTATTTAATACTTAGCCAAGAAAACGATTTGCTATAGGTGTTGTGTCATAGGCAGCGCCTAGCAACTTCAGACCCACAATTGATGGTTAGTGATCCTAACGGAAACTATCCCAACAATTGGGCGGGCATAACTAGAAAGGTAGTCGCAATGCCATTGATTCGCCTGAAAGAAAATGAGCCGTTTGACGTCGCCCTGCGCCGCTTCAAACGTGCGGTAGAAAAAACCGGTTTACTGACCGATCTCCGCGCTCGTGAGTTTTATGAGAAGCCCACAGCAGAACGCAAGCGCAAGCATGCTGCTGCTGTGAAGCGCCGCTACAAACGCCTGCGCAGCCAAATGCTGCCGCCGAAGCTTTACTAAGTTTCGCAAGAGCAAAATTCTTTTGAGGCAGAGTGCGAAAGCTCTCTGCCTTTTTTATTTTTAAGATCGTTATTTGGCGAGGCTAAAAATGACATTACGTGAACGCATCAATGAAGATATGAAAGCCGCCATGAAAGCGCGCGAAAGCGACAAGCTCGGCGCGATTCGCCTGCTCACCGCGGCGCTGAAGCAAAAAGAAGTAGATGAACGCATCGACATTACTGACGATGTCGTGCTCAATGTGATCGAAAAAATGTTGAAGCAGCGCAAAGATTCGATTGAGCAATATACCGCGGGTAACCGGATGGATCTGGTCGCCACAGAACAGTTCGAAGTCGGCGTTTTACAGGTTTACATGCCTGCACAAATGTCTGACGCTGAATTGGCGCTGGTGCTTGATGCGGTTATCGCCGAAACCGGTGCAACCAGCGCCAAGGATATGGGCAAAGTCATGAATACGTTGCGCCCGCGCGTGGCTGGCAGAGCCGATATGGGAAAACTGTCGGGTATTGTTAAAGCGCGGCTCGGATAGTAATCGATAGCGGTCAGTAGTGCGCCACAACGCTAAGGCTCGATTGCATGTAGCTTGCATGTATCGCGCCTAAAATGCCACCTCTTTGATTATGGTGCTGCATTGTGCATTACCAAGCGGCATGAGGGTCAACGTAAGATTTTTACCTACTCCCAGCATAGCCGCGCCGACGGCATTTAATGCCGCAGGTTTTGTCTGGGACGCCATCCCGGCTTGAACGCGTTCGCAACGCTGATTATGGTAAACCGTTTGCTCATACATGACACTGCATCGTGTTGGCGTTGGGCACGAGCTTCAAACTGAAAATTCTGTGGGCGTAACTCGTTGTTTTGCGGCTTTGCAGATGAAAGTTGCGCCAAGCCAAAGCCTAATGGCAGGGTAATACCTAGGCTGTATAGTGGGGCGGTTGCACCATTAGTAGCGCTGAAGTCTGCAATGGTATAGCCGCCACCATCATCAAAAGTCGACAGAATTACTGGGGTAGGGCCGATATTGAAAGCGTGCCATAACAATTCCGTCGCGAGAGCTGCTTTGTTATTGGCACCCGTTACCGCCCCACTGTTATCTACGGTCCCAATTGCACCCGCTTCGTAACCACGCACTGAGCCTACGCCACCACCAAAATAACGCTTGGTTAAAGGACTGTAATCGCGCCCAAGGCCCTTGATATGACCAAGCGAGAGGCCAAAGCCGGCAGACACTGCGGGAGAGAGCAAAAAATAGGACTCATGATGATAATCGAGCTTTATATATTCGATACTACCGAGGCCTGTTCCCCACTCAATATTGGCTTGGTCCATATGACACTGTGGCAACACGACGTCGTTTGGCCGACGATCAAAAATCCAATAACCAAGAAGGGGTATCGCGTGACTATATGTACTCTGCCACCCATTGCGGAAAAATACGGCGGCTAACGGTAGTGTGGAATCGATTGACGGCCATGAGTCTGCATTAATTTGATGATTTCAATCTACCCTACTGCTTGTTTGTACAACATTAAAATATTAGTTCTTAGCCCTAGTAAGAGACAGACTAAAACATTAACTACTTAAGAAAAGCAACCGTTTATTCGACTAAAAAGGGTGAGCTATGTCACTTCTTGCAAGAAATTCACAATTGTTTGCGGTTCAACTCTCCTTGCCTGATCGATCCTCAGTTGCGAAAGGCGCTTTTAGCCGGGTGACGGCCTAAAATGAACGCACAAAATTCCCTCCTCTTTTTTCTCTTTAAAACGAAGCAGCATGTGCCATCTCGGCCCCGTATAATCTGCGAACCATGATTGCCCCGGATTTTCTTCAACAACTGTTGGCCCGCGTTGACATCGTTGACGTGATCGACAAGCACGTAAAGCTAAAAAAAGCGGGACAAAACTATTCCGCCTGTTGCCCGTTTCACACCGAGAAATCTCCTAGTTTTTCGGTGAGTCCGCAAAAGCAGTTTTATCATTGCTTTGGTTGTGGTGCACACGGTACCGCGATCTCCTTTTTGATGGAATACTCCGGCATGGGCTTTCGCGATGCGGTGCGCGAACTTGCTGACAGTGTGGGCATGCCGATGCCACAAGAAGCGAATCGGGAAGAATCGGTTGAGCGGGCAAAAGAAGCGGCGAGCCTTGGTGAAGTGATGACCGCAGCCCTGAGTTTTTATCGCCGTGAATTAAAAAACTCGCCAAAAGCCATTGAGTATTTTAAGGGCCGCGGTGTCAGTGGTGAGATCGCGGCAAAGTTTGGCTTAGGCTATGCGCCGGATGATTGGCAAGGCCTGAAAGGCGCCGTGGAAGATTACACTGCGAGCGTGCTGGGCGAATGCGGGCTGGTTATCGATAACGATGAAGGTCGCCGATATGATCGTTTTCGTGATCGGGTCATGTTTCCCATTCTTGATCAACGCGGCAATGTGATTGGTTTTGGTGGCCGCATTATTGGTCAAGGGGAGCCTAAATACCTCAATTCACCGGAGACGCCGCTATTTGAAAAAGGGCGTGAACTCTACGGGCTATTTCAGGCCCGCCGCGCGATCCGCGATAGCCAAACGGCCATCGTCGTTGAAGGCTATATGGATGTGGTCGCCTTGGCGCAAAACGGGGTTGAAAACGCGGTGGCTACATTGGGTACCGCGACAACGCCCACGCATGTACAAAAGCTGTTGCGCATGGCGGATAACCTGGTGTTTTGTTTTGATGGTGATAAAGCCGGCCGCCGCGCCGCGTGGCGCGCGCTGGAGCAGTCGTTGCCCGTGGTGATGGACGGCAAAGATATTCGTTTTTTATTTTTACCCGCGGAGGACGATCCGGATACCTTCGTGCGCCGCCTTGGTAAAGACGCCTTTATGGCTGAGCTAAAAAGCGCCAAGCCATTATCGGGCGTGCTGTTTGATGAATTGGTCTCGCAAGTCGATATTAGCAACGAGGAGGGGCGCGCCCGACTGTTGGCAAACGCGAGGCCGCTAATTTCACAGGTGTCGCCGCAAACCGCGCCCGGCTTAGCGCTCATGTTGCGCCGGCGGCTAGCCGATACGGTGGGCTTGGGTGCAGTCGAAATTGAGCGTTTAGTGCCGATGACAATAGGCGGAAACACTAGCGCCGGCGGGGCGTTTGGAGGAGCGGGAGGATACAGCAACTTCGATAATGGCGATGGTTTCATAAGTAACAAGGGTCGCAACGGCCCGCGTCCACCACCAGAAATTTACCGCGATGGTTCACCCAAGCCTCGCCAGTACGCGCCGGGCGATAAACGTGCCAATTGGGATAAACGGAATCGTCGCGAGCCCTCTTTGTCGGCAAGCGCCAAAAAAGTGGCCAAGCTCACCCCGCCCGAGCAGCTCATTATTGACATGCTCTCCAAGCCGCTATTGGCAGGGCGTTTCGATTTGGCTGTTGACAGCGAAGACCGAGGGGCGATAGGCACAGCATCGCGCATGGCAGCGTTTATACGAGACCATGATTTTGAGGTGCATATGGGCGCGGTCATAGCAAATTTTCACGAGTCGGTTGATGCAGATATCCTGGAGCGCCTCACCACGCATCCGCTATTGATCGACGAGGATATGGCCGCCCGCGATATCGATGCCGACTTTGATGCGGCGCTACAAAAGCTGCACGAAGAAGCGCTAGCCGCCATCAAGCGCGCAGAAATTGACAAGCGCGCCCGGGAAATGGGCTTAAGTTGAGCTGAGTTGCCCCAAGTTTAGTTGAAACCAGCCACCTCGCACCCCATATGCTGATGGTAAGTGGATTGCACATGACCCTCATTTCCTTGGAACGCTGGCGAAAATAAGGGGTCTTTGGTATAATCCGCGGTTCTGCGCACGATTCCCAGCGCACCCATTTTTATTCCATCTTCAGCCACTTCGGTCGGCACGGACACCCAATACTATGGCACGTAAACCAAAAAGCGCCCGCGATCACGATGAATTCCCGATCCCGAACTTCAAAGCGAGTAAGCAAGAAGCGGCCAAGATCGATATCGAAGCGCAAAAAACCCGCCTTAAAAGTCTGATTAACCTTGGCAAAGAACGCGGCTTTTTGACCTATGCCGAGATCAATGATCATTTGCCCGATATGGTCGATGCAGAGCAAATCGAATCCATTATCACCACGTTTAACGACATGGGTATTCAGGTCTACGATGTGGCGCCTGATGCCGAAACCTTGCTGCTGACTGATGCGTCCCCTACCGCAAGTGATGACGACGACGCTGAAGAAGAAGCGGCTGCCGCGCTCTCTACCGTCGATTCTGAATTCGGTCGCACCACCGACCCCGTACGTATGTATATGCGTGAAATGGGCTCGGTTGAGTTGCTTACGCGTGAAGGCGAAATTGAAATCGCCAAGCGTATCGAAGACGGTCTGAAACACATGATTTACGCCATCTCGTCTTGCCCGACGACGATTCAGGCCATTCTGGATTTGGCCGATAAGGTTGAGCGCGATGAAATGCGCATCGATGAAGTGGTCGATGGTCTGGTTGATCCCAACGAAGCTGAAGTTGCTGAAGCCGCACTGGCTGAAGCCGAGCTGGAAGACCCGGAAGAAATTGAAGAAGAGGAAGAAGATGAAGACGGCTCCATCGCCGCCGCCAATTTGGAGCAATTAAAGCTCGATTCTCTTGAGAAATTCAATTCAATCCGCAAACTTTTCAAGCGCATGAAAAAAGCCCTGATTGAAAAAGGCCATCGCTCACGCGCGTACAAAGACTTGCAGGAAGAGTTATCCGCTGAGCTGATGCTGATTCGTTTCTCGGCTAAGCAGGTTGAAGCTTTGTGTAATGGCTTGCGTTCGCTGGTAGATGGTGTGCGCCAACGAGAGCGTGAAATCCAAGAACTGTGTGTCAAAAATTCCGGCATGCCACGTCCGCATTTCATCAAATCGTTCCCCGGTAATGAAACCAATCTGAAATGGATTGCCGATGAAATTACCAATGGTAAAGGCTACGCCGCCGCGTTGGTCAGATTCAAGCCTTCCATTGTTGAGCAACAAGAAGCACTGATTAATTTGCAAAAAGAAGTGGGTCTGCCGATCAAAGAACTGAAAGAAATTGCGCGTCAAATGAGCACGGGCGAGGCCAAAGCTCGCCGCGCCAAACGCGAAATGATCGAAGCCAACCTGCGTCTGGTGATTTCGATTGCTAAAAAATACACCAACCGTGGTTTGCAATTCCTCGATTTGATCCAGGAAGGCAATATCGGTTTGATGAAAGCGGTCGACAAGTTTGAATATCGTCGCGGTTATAAATTCTCGACCTACGCCACTTGGTGGATTCGTCAGGCGATCACGCGTTCGATAGCGGATCAGGCGCGCACTATCCGCATCCCGGTTCACATGATCGAAACGATCAACAAGATGAACCGCATTTCACGCCAGATCTTGCAGGAAACCGGCCTGGAACCAGATCCCGCAACGCTCGCGGTGAAAATGGAAATGCCGGAAGATAAAATCCGCAAAATCATGAAAATTTCCAAAGAGCCGATCTCGATGGAAACCCCGATTGGCGACGATGATGATTCGCATCTGGGTGATTTTATTGAAGATACAAATTCACTGGCGCCGCTCGATGCTGCCCAGTATGGCTCGTTGCGCGATGTGACCAAGGATGTGCTGGATTCACTCACGCCGCGCGAAGCCAAGGTGCTGCGGATGCGCTTCGGTATCGAGATGAATACCGACCACACGCTTGAAGAAGTCGGTAAACAATTTGATGTGACGCGAGAACGCATTCGCCAGATAGAAGCCAAGGCATTGCGTAAACTGCGCCACCCAAGCCGCAGCGAAAAGCTGAAGAGCTTCCTGGAAACCGATAGCTGATCCTTGGCTACGAAAGAGCTAAAAAAGCTGAAAAAACTGTAACAAGGTTAGAAAATAAAAAAACAGGCGGTGAGTGAAAACTCACCGCCTGTTTTTTATGGGTGCTTGTTACATAGCAGGCAGATATTTTTCGGTCTTAATTGCCCGACATTTGATTCTCATCAATATCGTCGACCGCGCCTTGCCTATGCTTGGGGCATGAACTTCACCTCTGCGACTATTTAAAAGGAAGCCTCATGTTCAAGCATATTCTCGCCCCCACTGACGGCAGCAAACTCTCGCTCAAAGCGATTGATATGGCCATTAACCTCGCTAAAGAAACAGGCGCCGCACTGACGGCGTTAGCCGTAATGCCGCCTTATCCCATGGTCTATGGAGGTGAGGGATACATGTTGCAAACCATGGCGCCCAGCGACTGGGATGGCGCGATGAAAAAGCAGGCGACAAATCATCTCGCCATGGTCGAGAAGCGTGCGAAAGCCAAAAATGTGGCGATTGAAAAAGTCACGGTACTCAACGACCAACCGTACAACGGCATCATCGCGACCGCCAAAAAGAAAAAATGTGATGTAATCGTGATGGCATCCCACGGCCGTAGCGGCATCTCAGCGCTGCTACTTGGCAGCGAAACTATCAAAGTGCTAGCGCATTCGAAAGTGCCGGTGCTGGTTTGCCGCTGATATTGGGGCGGGCGCTGTTAGTAAAAGTGCAGTGGTAGTCCTGCTATAGCGCTAGGGTAATTTTGATTGTGTTAACCGCATCGCCCACTGGTTCAACGGTAAAGCCCACCACCGCAGCCAGTTTCAACATCCCCAAATTAACCGGTAATACACTGCCCTCAATTTGCCGGTAGCCTGCATCACGCGCCGCACCAACCAGCGCCTTCATTAATTGTTCGCCCAATCCGCGGCCTTGCCATGCGTCCGCAATGGCTATCGCAAACTCAACCGTTTCACGATCCGGATTCGGGTGGTAGCGCGCAACACCAGCGATTTTTTCGCCATCGGGCGTGAGCGCAATCAGCGCCATTTCACGGGCGTAATCAAGCTGGGTGAAACGCGCAATCATATCGTCGGATAACGCTGTCACGGCATGCAAAAAACGGTAATAGCGCGATGTGTCGGACAAGGACGCTACAAACGCGCGCTCGCGTTCGGCATCGTCAGGCCGGATCGCGCGCAGTTTAAGTTGGGCATGATCTTTAAGCGTTAGCGCCCGCTCCAACTCAACCGGGTAGGGGAAAATCGCCATGTGCCGATAGCGCGTATCCGTGATCGGCGCATTCGCATCAATCACGATCCGCGCATCCACCACTGCCGCGCCGCTTGGGTGTGCCAGTACCGGATTCAAATCCAGCTCCGTCATCCAGGGTAATAAACAGGTCATCACCGATACGCGCACCAGCACGCTGGCTAACGCCTCGTGGTCAATGCCTGGCACATTTCGATAATGACCCAGCACCCGGCTGATGCGGGTGCGGCTGATCAGTTCGCTAGCGAGCAGCCCATTGAGGGGCGGTAAGGCAAGCGCGGTATCGCGCACGGCTTCCACCGCCACGCCGCCTGAACCAAACGCAATCACGGGGCCAAAAATAAGATCTCGCGAGACGCCCACCAGCACTTCGCGCGCATGTGCAAATTTCAGCATTGGCTGAATATTTACGCCCTCGATCAAGGCATCCGGTGCGGTCTGTGCAACCTGCTCCAGCATCTCGTCAAACGCGTTGCCCACCTGCCGGGTATTGAGCAAATTAAGCTGCACACCGCCCACATCGCTCTTATGGGTAATGTCCGGCGAATGAATTTTCATGACCACCGGAAAGCCAATTTTTTTGGCCATCGCCTCGGCATCCACTCGGGTTGTGGCGATTTGGCCGATCGCAACAGGGAGACCAAATGCAGCCAATAGCTGCTTAGCTTCAAGCTCGGTCAAGATCGTGCGTTTGGCGGCAATCACGGCGGCTCGAATTTTCTGCGCTGTTGCAACCGCACTAGCGCAATCGTCCGAGCTTAATGTTAACGCTTCATTAGCGGGCGGGGATTGCAGCAAAAACGCCTGGTGCGCGCGAAATCGAGCAAGATAAGAAAACGCTTCCACCGCATTTTCCGGTGTCAAAAAAATGGGCACGTGTGCAGCCTCAAGCATTTCTCGCGCCCGCACAATGGATGCGCCGCCCAGAAACGCCGCAAATAATGGCTTGCCATATTGCGTCATCACCTGTTGCGCCGCTGAAATAATAGCCGCTGCCGCCGCTTCCGCTGAGGTTACCGTTTGTGGACAAAACAGCACCAGTAGCGCATCGACACCATCATCAGCAGCGGCAGCGTTAATGGCATCTTCAAAGCGCTTGGGGGTGGCGTCACCAATCAGATCAATCGGGTTGCCATGCGACCAATGCGCGGGCAAGGCAGCATCCAACATTTTCAACGTGACCGCCGATAAGGTCGCCAGCTTCAGACCGTTATCCGCCGCACAATCCGCTGCCACCACACCCGGCCCACCACCGTTGGTAATCACGACCAGGCGCTCACCCCGCAAGCTCTTGGCCATGCGCGGATCAGCCAGTAGCCGCGCGGCTGCAAACAATTGTAGCGAGGTCTTCACCCGTAGTGCACCACTGCGTGCCAGCGCCGCATCGAACACCGCATCATCACCGGTTAGCGCGCCGGTGTGGCTGCTGACCGCTTTACTGCTTGCCGCATAGCGCCCCGCTTTGAGCACCACCACCGGCTTCACCCGTGCCGCCGCCCGCAGCGCTGACAGAAACCCGCGCGCATCCCGAATGCCTTCTATATAAAGCAAAATACTTTTGGTCTCAATATCCTGCACCAGAAAATCAAGCGCCTCACCAAAGTCCACATCCAGCGCGCCGCCCAGCGAAATAACACTGGAAAAGCCGATTTCAGTGGTCGCCGCCCAATCCAGAATGGCGGTGCAAACCGCGCCTGATTGCGACACCAGTGCCAGCGAGCCCGCGCGCACACCAGCATTAGCAAAGGTGGCATTTAGCCCAACCGCCGGGCGCATCATGCCAATACAATTCGGCCCGATCAGGCGAATACCATAGCGCCGGGCAATATCTTCCACCGCTTGCGCGCGCGCTTGCCCCTCGGCGCCGATTTCAGCAAAGCCCGCCGATAAAATAAGTGCCGCCCGCACCCCGGCGACCCCGGCGTCCTGCAAAATTTGTCCTACAGTTGTAGCGGGGGTGGCAATCACGATTAAATCCGGTGTGGCAGGCAGATCACTTAAGCGCGCAAAACAGGGCTGGCCAAATACCTGCTCATGTTTGGGATTAACCGCGTAGATAGTGCCTTTATCTTTAAACCCGCCAGATTGCAGATTCAAAAACACAAAACGCCCCAGCGCCCCCTCGCGCTCCGTGGCGCCCACCAGCGCGACGGAAGATGGTAAAAATAATCGGGATAGATAGTGTTCAGACATGGCGCTTAATCTACCTCATCCCGATGAACTGCGTATGTCAGACGAATACCTGCGATCTGATCAATCGCGCATGAAGGCGGAAGGGAGGGGAGGGAACGGGAATGTGATACCGCGCGCGCCAGCCATTGCCAATCATGCATCCCGCCGCAAAGATTCTGTACTGATCAGCAGCCGTGCAGGCAGTTTCGCTATAATAACGATTCTGCTATGTGAGGTTGTGGGACGTTAGCTCAGCTGGTTAGAGCAGAGGACTCATAATCCTTTGGTCGAAGGTTCAAGTCCTTCACGTCCTACCAAATCATCCATCGCTTGTGCAGCGCCGCCTAAATCAGGCAACATTGTTGCATTCGTTGCCCCGGCTGCCCGACCAAAGGCAGCAAACTGGCGCTCAATCATTAGCGTTCTGCCACCATCGCGTTCACCAGTTTAGAAATAGCAATAGCCAATACCTCCTCGGCAGCTACGGCAAATTTGGCAGGATCAGCGGTGACTTTGATGTCACGTACGGCCACACCTTCCGACTTTTCTTCTCGCGCTTCCATGCCGGTAAAGGTTGCGAATTCGCGTTCGGACTGCACCGGTTTCAACAAAAATGCCGCTCCCGGAAATCCGCCAGAATTCGCGCCCCAATATTTAATCACGGTCGCACTATCAAGGTTGTTGCCAGTGGCGATGGTGACTCCTGGCTTATATCCCGTAGAGGCGCTGCCACCCAGTTTGCCGGTGCGGCCTGAGCTGGAATAGACACCGTAATCAACGACTATCGTCACTGCCAACACGCCGATTTTGGCATCGTAGGCAAGGTACGGTGAACGGGAATGCGCCTGCGGTTTGTCGAGTGCCCGGAACGCCGTCGTGGTCACGCCGAATTTACCCGAGGTGTCGCGCTTGGCGGTGTCGCCCTGCAAGAAAAATAGCGATCTGCCGGTTGGCGCGACGTAGGTGCCAAAACGCCCTTGACTAAAATTTGGCAGCGCATCCCACTTGGCATATTCGGGTGTCAGTCGCGCTAACTCCTTGTGGTCAATCACCTCATAACGCGCGCTGGTTAACTGCTCTACAAATAGCGCGTAAGCCTTGTCGGTAATGCGCTGCTGGGTCGCTTGATCCACCCCCGTCATGGCGGTATCCATATACGCCTTGGCTGAAGATGTGTATTTACCTAAAAATGAACGGTCCTCGTTTACGGCAGCGTAGTGATTCTCGGCCGGGAAAGCCACATTGAACGCCGAGATGGCGATCTGCTTGGGGCCTTTGAATTCGCGGCCGTTGACGATATTGATTTCATCCTTGACCACTTCCTTGATGATGAAGCCACGCTTCTCAACCAGTGCGCCATCCACACGTTCTTGCGCGAATGCGGTGGTGCTGAATATAACTATCAGGGCCGTGCTGATTCAGATGCGTAATTTCATTTTTATGCTCCCGTTAGTTAAAGATAGAGATGGATTTATGGGCTTATTTAGTGATGCTTAAAAAGTGATGCTTAAAAGGTGATGCTTAAAAGATAACGCGTAAAAGGCGGCAAAACAGGCTCATTTTTTCGGTATTTTAGGCTATAAATTTAATGAGCCAGTTTTGTCCCACTTCACGCATCACAGAATAGCCACATCTATTCCCCGCATGATTTCAACGCCCGCACCCCTACTCAAACCAGGAAAACCCTGCCATGTCCACACCTCTTCCAAAGCCCGCCCCCCAACGTCTCGCGAAAAATCTATTGCCGCCCACCATGCCGCTGCTACGTTATTTAATCGGCAGCGTGTTGTGCGTAGGCGTGATCGGCGCATTCAACCCGTTCACCCCACTCGCTGCCCAGACTATCTCGCAGGATTACGCGCGCTATGCTTCGATGCTGAACCAGGAGCGCGCCAGCACCGCCCGCCGTGAGCAGCAAAACATGTACGATGAATCATCGCGTGCCGCACGCAATGTATCGAGCGGCGGTAGCTCAGGCGGCAGTAGCAGCTCAAGTGGTGGTGGCAGCGCTGACGCCGGCGTCATCGGCATGTTAAGCGGCACCATGAGCAGCATGTTGGATCGTCATAATCAGCGCGCTGCTGCACGTGACGCTGAGGCGCGTAGAGCAGTCGATGCCTACAACGAACGCAATCGCGTGCTCAAGGAGACCCCCTACAAATTCAAAGAAACCCAGCTCATTGAATTGAATCTGGAAAAAGCCGCCAAGGGCGATGTTAAGGCCTTGGGCGACGCTGGCTATCAATACGCCGTGGGCCAGGGGGTGACGCAAAATCGCGAGCGCGGCGTGAGCATGGTGCAAGACGCCGCCGCGCGCGGCAGCACCTCTGCGATGTCAACCTTAGCGTATTGGTATCGCAGTAAGAACGACGCGAACGTGCCGGTTGATATGGCAAAGTCCCATAGCTGGGCGCTGACGGGGGCGGAGGCCGGTAATGTTGACGCCATGACGGTCACCGCCATCGATTTGCTCGATGGCAAAGGCGTCGCTGCGGATCCCAAAGCAGGACAACGCTGGCTCATGCTGGCCGCAGACAAAGGCGACGCCATTGCGAATTTCACGCTGGGTAATCTTTACGCCGGACGCCTACTCGCCATCCCTTCCAGCGGGATTACCCCTGACCGGATGAAGGCCGAAGATTACTATCGCAAGGCTCTCGCTGCTGGCGCTAAAGAGGCCGCCGATCAGCTCGCCGCCATGTATGAAGGCTGGGACGGCAGCGTGCCCGATTGGCCACGCGCGTTCGCTGCACGAAAGCCGCTAGCCGATCAAGGTGACCCAGTTTCCGAGATGTATATTGGCTTGTACTACGAGCGTGGTTTTAGCGTGCCAAAAGATATGGTTAAAGCGGCAGAGTGGTACATGAAGGCCGCCAAGCACGGCTCCGCGCGTGGCAATTATGAAATCGGACGGCTGTATTTTGATGGCGAAGGCGTGCCTGAAGATGATGCGCTAGCCGTCAAATACATGCGTCAGGCGGCCGTGAAGGGTTTCCCTGAAGCGTTGCATATGATGGGTTTGATTACCTTTAACGGCAAGTATGGTGTGAGCCGAGACAATATCGAAGCCGAGCGCTTGATTCGCATCGCCGCCGAGAACGGCCATGTTGGAGCTGCGCACGATATGGGCGTGATTTACGAACAAGGCAGCGGCGTTGAAAAAGACCGCGCCGAATCGCGCAAGTGGTTTAAGGCTTGCGCGGATGGTGGCGATGAGCGCTGCGTTAAAAAAATGAAGGCAACTGGGTAGAACCGCAATGCAAAACGGCAAGGGACAAGTCCCCGCGAGTATCGCCAGTACCCATGTTCCATAACTTTCCACGTCAATCAAAAGTTTGAGGAGTATTTTTTCAATGAACTGCAACCACATCACGCTCGCTTTATCAATCGCATCACTCGCACTTGCAGCATCATTGGCGGCGTCGACTGACCCGGCACAAGCCGAACAAATCACCGCCACCGCCGAGATGGCACCGGTACCTAAAACCGCCACACTCGGTAGCGTTAGAGGCATGAGTGAGGCGATTGCTGAAGATCGTGAACGCATACTGAATGCGCCGGTTCGAGTGCATACCAACACCGACTATGCGTTCAACATGCTCACGGCATTATTTGATAAATCCAAGCTAACCAACACCAAGTTAACCAAGCGCGCTTTCGTGCTGGCGCTGCGCGATAAAGGTGCGGCCGGTGATGTTGACGCAGGCTATTTGTATGGTGCAGCACGCTTGTCAAAATTTGGCGCGGGCAGTGGCGCGGATAAAGAAATCGAAGGTAATATTGCGCCTGCCATGAAGGCGGGTAAGCCTGAAGCGGAACGCGACTATGCGGTGCTCTATCGCTACGGCGTAGGGGCTGAAAAAAATCCGGAAAAAGCCTTGGCACTCGCGAAAAAATCTGCAGCGGCGGGCTTGGCGTCGGCGAGTGCTTTGCTTGGCGACTTTTATATGGATGGGGTGGGCACCAATGCGGATCCGGTAGCCGCTGTAGCCGCTTGGAAAAAAGCTGCTGATGGTGGCGATGTCGTTGGCCTGCTTCGCTATGGTGAGGCGGCAACCGCGGGCTATGGCATGGCTGAGGATGGCCCCGGCGGTGTGGCTGCCCTGAAGAAAGCCGCCGATTTAGGCGAAGACCGGGCCCTCTTTCAATACGGTTTCATGCGCGAGATGGGCATGTATGGACTGGCCAAAGATATGAAAATTGGTACCGAATATATTGAGAAAGCCGCGCATGCCGGTAACGCCGATGCGCAAAATATCATGGGTGCAAAATATTCGCGCGGCGCGGGTGTGGCCGAAGACGCCGTCTACGCCAATATGTACTACGAAGCCGCCGCCATTAACGGCAACGCCAAAGCGCAAATGAATCTTGGACTGCGCATGATCAACGGCAAAGGCATGAAAGAGAATCGCGCAGACGGTATTGAATGGGTGAAAAAATCAGCCGCACAAAATTATCAAGCGGCGATAGATGCGCTGAAAGAGCTGGGGGTGAAGTAGGTTGTAGTGCTTTTCCAGGGCGCTGCTGTTGTTTTTTTAGCGGGCGGGATGGCAGAGCTGGCTATCTGGACATTGATCGCTAATCGCAAGCGCCGCCTAAACGTTTAGTTAAGCTTTTAGGCGCTTGACGATTAGATAAAATATTTACCTTTTTTAGTTTTGATGCGTACCTATATTATTTAACATGCACCCCAACAGCGATAGTTGAGCCGCCGTCTTCATTAATATCACCGTCCGGTTTACAAGCGGGTGGCTGAGTATCAAATGCCAAGCCGCCAGCAATGATTGCTAATTCTTCCAATAATAATGCGCGCATAGTATTTTCTCCAACGATGTGTTTAAAAAGTTTGTTATAGAAACTGATAAGGCAATGTCAACAACAATAGTATCGAAGCAGCATGTGCGAAAATTTAAACCATAATTGTTAAACCATACCTTCGTTTATGACCGCCTTCAAGGCCATGAAAAACTATGTTTTAGCCATGCGCTGCGCATCCAAGATCCAGTCGGCTCCAGGCGTTTTGCCGAAAATAGCAGGGTACTTTTTCGCAAGTGCGGCGAGTTCGATAGCACTTTGATTCAGCTTGATGCGGTCGTGTTCGGCATAGCGCATCTTAATAAGCCACCAAAGCGTTTCACCATGCTGACGGGTGACAGATGGCGCTACGTCTTTACTGTCAAATGTACGATATTGCGCCGCGCTGAGAGCCAGGTCGTTGGTGGCAGCTTGCATTTTCCCCAGGACGAATAATGCTTTGGCGTGATGGAAATATATCCGCGCGCGGCCTATTTGGGCATCGATACTCTTGGGGTCTGCGCGGATTAGCACGTCGCTGACGGCAAGGCCCCGGTCGAGTGCGAGCAGCGCGGCGTCTGGTTGTTTCAGCAGATTAAGCATGCCGCCTTTGTTCAGCAGCGCAGTTTGCAAATAGCGCCCATAAACGAAGTCATTCGGTGATTTTTTTAAATACGCGTCGTAGCCAACTATTTCTTGATCTGCAAACCGCACGCAGGCTGCATAGTCGCTCGCCGCCATCGCATTCATGAATTGCCGCCGCACGCGCAATAAACGCATGCCGGCAATTTCAGGGTCACTTGGATAATGCGCGGCCCATTGATCAATGGCTTTGCCAGCCAGATCCAAATAAGTTGCAGCGCTTCTGCCTTGCAGATCTGCGCCGCCCTTTTGTGCTTGCACTAAGGCGGCGGCCAGCAGCACTTGTGGCAGTTGCTCGGCGGCATTGTGATTTAACGGGTCGCGTAGCAATACTTTTTCAAGACGCGATGTAGAAGAAGCCAGTTTAACCAAGCTGGCATCAAAATCACCGTCTTCTCCGATTAACGCCGCTTCATCGCGCTCAAGCTGCGCCATTTCAATCAATGCGGCAGCATCGTTCGGTGCGCGAGACAATGCATTTTCCAGCAGCGCACGTGCTTTCGTTGCTGCCGCGCCCGCGCCTGCCCGGTCGCCAAGGCTTGGCAAACCGCGACCGTTATAAAGTGCTCGCGATAAATGACTGTAACCGCCACCTAGCTCGACTGCCAGCGAAGAATTGGTGGCCGCGTCTGCGTACAAGTCATCAAGAAATTTAATGCCGTCAGCGGCCATCTCTTTTGATATTGTTGTGGCGCCGGGGAGGGACTCGATTTCATCGAAGTACTTAAAAATAAAACTGTTGGCAATTTGTCGTACCTGTTCATAGCGGTGCTCCGCCCGATTTTTTTGTACCACCGTGCCAACCACGCCAGCGATGATGGCTAACGAGGCCAGGATGACGGTGCTGGTGGCGAAGCGATGGCGGTTGATCAACTTGAAAAATGTATACGCCCAGGTTTGGGGCCGCGCCAAAATGGGCTTGCCCGCCAGCCAGCGGGAGAGGTCATCGTCTAACTGGGCCACGGTTTGATAGCGTTCGGCGGGCAGCTTGGCGCAGGCTTTGAGCAGGATGGTATCGAACTCGCCTTCCAGCTGTTTGGGGTTTTGCTCGAACCGGGTGGTGCCGGGAATGCTGGTGGGAGAAGCAGTGCTAGATGCAGCAGATGCACCAGCTGGGTTGCCATCACGAATGAGCTTGCGTGCGACCTCGCTGGCGCGGCGCGGCTCATCCTGAATCATGGCCACCATTGCATCGGCCGCGTTGCTGGATTTTGATGAGGCGATCCGCTCATAAGGACTCGCACCGGCCAGCAATTCATACAGCAATAAACCGAGGCCGTAGACATCAGTAGCCACCGTTACGGCCTGGCCGCGTATCTGTTCGGGGCTGGCATAGCGCGGGGTGAACAGTAGCGCGGTGGCATGCGTCGCATCTTGCGGCCGGCTTGCTCCTTCGGTACTGGCTTCCAGCAGCCGGGCAATACCGAAATCGAGTAGCTTGGGTGCGCCCTCACGGGTGACTAAAATATTGGAGGGCTTGATATCGCGGTGAATCAATAACCGCTGATGCGCGCTTTGTACCGCCGCACACACGCCGCGCACCAAGGCAACGCGTTCGCGCAGGTCAAGCTGCTCATGCTCGCAATATTTATCGATGGCTTCGCCCTCGACAAATTCCATCACGATGTAGGGTGCTGCATCCGGCGTGGTGCCGCCATCCAGCAGGCGAGCAATATTAGGGTGATCAAGCTGGGCTAACGCCTGCCGTTCGCGCGCCATACGGCGGGCGTCCTGGGCGTTGTTGCCACTGGTTCCTGCTCCACTACCACTGCGCAATAATTTAATCGCGACTTTTTGTTGATAGGCGCCATCCGCGCGTTCGGCGGCATAGACCACGCCCATTCCGCCGCTGCCGACTTCTGCGCCCAGCCGATACGCGCCGATGATTTGTCCGGTCATAGACGATCGCGCGTGGTGGCCGTCGCGATCATGCAGCGCGCCACCGTCAGGCATCGCAGCCGGGGTTTCAATATAAGCATCAATGCCCTCAAGATGGGCTAGTAATGATCTGACCTCGGCCAGCAGCCCCGCATTGTCCCCACACTGTGCCGTCACGAATGCATCGCGCTCGGCAGCCGGTAATTCGGCTGCGTCGGCGACGATATGTTTGGCGATTTGCCAGGTGTTTTGTCCTGCTAAATACTGACTCATTTATCCAGTTTTCGTTTCAAATAAAGTTTGGCCACCAGCCATTCACGCTTGATGGTAGCCGCTGAGAGATTCAGCGTGGCGGCGGTGTCGTCAATGGATAGACCGCCGAAGTAACGCAGCTCGACAATTTTGGCCTGGCGCGGATCGCGTTGTTCCAGCTCGGTTAATGCATCGTTAAGACTAATCACATCCACGGCATCTACGCTATTCGTGGCATCACCAGGCTTGCCCTCGATTTCAGGCATCGCCGAGGTCAACGTCAGTTTAAGCCAATCACCGCCGCGTTTTTCGGCGCGATGCGCGCGCGCATGATCCACCAGCACCTGGCGCATCGCGTTCGCCGCGATACCGAAAAAATGACCTCGTGATTCCCACTGCGGACTGGATTCAGCCAAACGCAAATACGCTTCATGTACCAGCCCCGTGGCCGACAAGGTGTGATCCGCACGCTCGCGGCGGATCTGCGAGCCCGCGAGCCTTTTTAGCTCGCTATACACCAGCTCAACCTCTTGGCTGATTGGCTTCGGCGAGACAGGTGGAATGGATGGTGGGGGTGGGTACAAATAAACTCGCAATCAGATCGGGAAATGAACACCACAGGCAGTCTAAGTCTCTTAAATATAGCATTGTGTTTGTGTGCTGGATAGCATTAAGAAGCGCCACATTGACGACACAAGTGAGCATCGTGGTTTATGCCGTTTTTGCTAGCACTGAGGTGACGTGGTTCGCATTCAGTATCGGAGAAAACTCTAGTATTAACGGGCATCTTGAAGAATTTATGGCCTTAAAGCGCCGTCTTTGCTAGGGTTTCATAAAATATAAATCATGCGCGCAGCGAATGATTTAGCGCATTACCGCCTATGATCATTAAAAATTTTGGCCCACATGATACGATGCGGCATCAAAATCAGGAGCAGCCATGAACACCAGCCACGACCCTATTAATTACCACGTCGCAACGCGTATGCGCAATGTTTCTTCCTCGGCGATTCGCGATCTGCTCAAGCACGCTGGCGAGCCCGGCATGATTTCGCTGGCAGGCGGGTTGCCGGCGCCCGATCTGTTCGACCTGGAAGGCCTGAGCCAGGCCAGCGCTGAAGTGATGCGCGATATTCCGGTATCCGCACTGCAATACGGCGTCACGGCGGGCTCGCCCGAATTAAGAAAATCGCTGGTCACACTCATGCACACCCGCGGCGCCACCGTTGATGCGGGTGATATGGTGGTTACCACCGGCTCGCAGCAAGGCATTGATTTGATGGCGCGCGTACTGTTGGACGCAGGCGATATTGTTTGTATCGAACGGCCATCGTATTTGGCGGCGATTCAAACCTTCGCGCTGGCGGAGGCAAAATTTGTCGGCGTGGAAGTTGATGATCACGGTATGGATGTGGACGCGCTGGAAGCGATGCTCGATACCTGCGCGGTAAAACCCAAAATGATTTATACCGTGGCGACCTTTGCCAATCCGTCGGGTGCCACCATGTCGCTTGAGCGCCGTAAAAAATTATTGCAGCTCGCGGTCAAGCATCAGGTATTCGTGGTCGAGGATGATCCTTACGGCGAGCTGCGTTCACGCGGCGATACGCTGCCACCGCTGATTGCTGTTGCCAAAGAAATCCCCGGCGCCGAGGCATGGTGCGGCTATCTTTCCACGCTCTCAAAAATTCTCGCCCCCGGCTTTCGCATCGGCTGGATGATTCTGCCGCCCGCGTTACGTAACTATGCCGAGATTGCCAAGCAGGGCATGGATTTGCATACCTCAACATTCACCCAGGCAGTTGCGGCGCGCTATCTCGATTCAGGACGTTTATATGAACGCTTGCCCAGCATTCGCGCGAGCTACAAAGAGCGTAACGAAGCGCTGATCGATGCGCTGCAACGCCATCTTGCGGGCGCGCTGAGCTATGCGCAGCCGGATGGTGGTATGTTCCTGTGGGCCAAGTGGACGGATGCGTCGATCAATTCCGCCGCGCTGCTGAAATACGCGCTGCCGGAAAAAGTGATTTTCGTGCCTGGCGAACATTTCTACGCCGATGCGCCCGTCAATCACGCGATTCGCCTCAGCTTCGCCACCCCCACGCCGACGCAGCTCGATGAAGGAATTAAGCGGCTTGCGATGGCCGTTGACAAGATGCGTGCTGCGTCCGCTTCGACGTTCAGTGGGGCGCCGCAGATTGCGCGCGCCGCCTAGATTGCTTTGGGTGGTCGTTGCAATTTGCATCAAAGCATTTTATAAAGTGCGTCATAAAGCCTGTCATGAAACCGATCGCGATTTTTCGCTTTTCCCCCAGTTGTGGCCCCGGCTATTTCGCGGCCTTCCTGGATGCCCGCTCGATTCCATGGATGCTGTTTGCACTCGATGAAGGCGCTACCGTACCCGCCGATTTAAACCGGTACAACGGCTTCGTTTTTATGGGCGGGCCGATGAGTGTGAACGACGATCTGCCATGGATTCCACCAGTGCTGCAACTGATTCAGCAAGCGTTTGCACATGACATGCCTTGTCTGGGCCACTGCCTGGGTGGGCAATTGATGTCCAAAGCGCTGGGTGGCGCCGTGACTAAGAGTGCCGTCAAAGAAATTGGCTGGCAGCCGGTGCGGGTGGTAACCTCGCCAGCCGCTCAGGCTTGGTTTGGTGATGACTGGCATCGCTGGACCACCTTCCAATGGCATCAGGAAACATTCACTCTTCCGAGCGGTGCTGAGCGCATTCTCACCGGCGATGCCTGTCACAACCAGGCGTATGTGATCGGCAAATCATTAAGCATGCAGTGTCATATCGAAATGACGCCGACGATGATCGAGGATTGGTGCCGGGACTGGGAAAAAGAAAACGCCGATGACCATTCGCCCGCCATCCAAAAGCCTGAACAAATGCTCAGCGAAATGCCGGAAAATTTGCTGATACTGAATCGCGTTGCAGATCAGCTTTATACGAAATGGCTTGAGGGTGTGCTCACTTGAGCCAGTATGAGTGGCTGGACGCTTTGCAAGATTGGCAGCGCTGATTTAATTTAAATCCGCTGCAGGTGCAGATGCAAACGCTACTACTTGCCTTCAACAAATTTCTGATTGCCCTCAACGGCTTTTTTGGCGATGCCATCAATCACGCCCGGCGCGATCAGCTTTAGCCATTGGCCAAGCTTGCCTTTAAGCGTCATTACTTCTTCGCGTTTGCGATTTTTGAGTGCGTCCACAATCAACCCGGTGCATTCGACCACGCTCATTACGCCCGCCTGATCCACCGGGTCAATCAATGCGGGCTTACCGTCAGCGCCGGTCGCGTTTTCGCGAATACCGGTTGCGACGAAGCCGGGGTAAATCATCGTCACGCTAACCCCTGAGTCGGCTAGTTCAATCCGCAGCGAATCAAAAAAGCCGCGCATGGCGTGCTTGCTGGCGGCATAACCGGTACGGGTGGGCACACCGAGGAGACCCGTTAAACTGGCCACGCCGACAATGCGGCCCTTGCTCGCTTTTAAATGCGGCAACGCAAAGTAGGTGCAATACACGCTGCCCATATAGTTCACCTGCATGATGCGCGCCAGCATTTCGACATCCTGAATATCCTCAAACTTTGCCCACATTGTCATACCTGCATTGTTGACCAGCGTATCGATGCGGCCAAACGAAGCGATAGCGGCATCAATTATTTTTTTGCAGTCCGCCTGCACCGCCACATCAGCGCTGACGACCATGACTTTTGCGCCTTTGGCGGCTACCTTCGCGGCCACCCGCTCAAGCTCCGCCACGCGGCGCGCCGTTAGCACCAGCCACGCGCCCTGATCCGCTAATTGATAGGCAAGCTCTTCGCCGATGCCGGTCGATGCGCCAGTGATAATGGTGACGTTATTTTTAAGAGACATAGTTTAAAGAGCACCTTGATAAAGAGCCTAAGTTAGAAAATTTTGACGCAAAATTTTAACCCGATGAGTTTAACCTTTGATTTCAGCTTTCGATTCCAGTCTGCGCGTTTTAACTTTCCGTCTCCACATCCGGAATATGGTTAAACGCAATCGCCATTTTGCCGTGGTCAATCGCGCGATGCGCGCCGCCAAAATAGGCCGCGCGTTTGCCGTATTTAAGATTGACCGCATCGATGGCGGAATTGAGCTGCCGGTTATCGTTGCCGCTATCAAATAACGACGCGGTGTGATGGCCTGCCGGTGCCAGCCCCAGCAGCGTGACAGCGACCTGCAGCGGAGTAGCGTTTTTGCGCTTGGGGTATTTTTTCCACAGCGCTTCCAACGCATGCAGCAGCGACAGCGTGTCCTGGGTTTGCATTAAGCGGGTATCGATTTCCCAGGTGGGCGCATTCAGGAATTTTACCTTTAACGCGAGCCGACTGGCGAAGTAATCCACCTTGCGCAGCCGCATCGCTGCTTTCTGCGTCAGGCGATCCAGCACCGCATAGGCATCATCTTTATTGCGCAGCACCGGCGCTAATACATGCGAGTGGCCAATCGAGCCCATCTCGGTTTCATCAACATGAATCTCAATCCCGCGCAGCTTGGCGTGAAACCGCTCACCCCCCACCCCGCCCCACACCGTGCGCAGTTGATCCGGAGTTTGCGCATAGAGTTGAGCAATGGTGTGGATACCGTAATGGTTTAGCCGTATCTCCATATTTTTACCAATGCCATTGAGTGCTCGCAGCGGCAGCTGCTCAATTTTTTCGGGTATCTCGTACGCCTGCAAAATCACCAGGCCATCCGGTTTTTGCATATTGGATGCCAGCTTGGCTAAAAACGTATTGGGTGCCAGGCCGATGGAGACCTTCAAATATTCGCCCACCTTCGTGGCGAGGTTACGCTTGATATCGTTCGCCAATTCCATCGCGCGCGCCACCGTTTTATAACCCGCCGGTAAATCACACACCATTTCATCTATTGACAACACACGCCGCACCGGCGCTATTTCATCCACCGCTTTTACCGCCTGGTGATGAAAATCGATATAAATTTCATGGCGTGCTACCACGAGCTGAATATCCGGAATGAGCCTCTTGGCTTCCCCCACATTCGTGAGGGTTTTAACGCCCAACTTCTTGGCTTCGTAACTTGCCGCAATTAGGCAAGTAGAATCCGCCAGCATCGGCACTACGCCCACCGGCCTGCCACGCAATTCCGGCCGCATCTGTTGTTCGCAGGAAGCGAAATAGGAATTGAAATCGACCAGCAGAGCCGATAGCGGGGGCCAAGGTGTGGGTGCAGAAGAAGACATAGCTCACGAATTTTACGCCGAATTATGCATTGCTGTAAAAAAATACAGCCATGCTTGAAGAGTTTTTATTGGCGTGGTTTTGAGGGCGTTATCGAGGGTACTGTTGAGGTGAGTGCCGCAGCAATATTTCACAATAACTGCTGATCGCTTACCAACTAAAATCCGTCATCGCCAACAAAGTCACCGTCATTGCTTCCAAGCCGATTCGATCCTCTTCATCAAATCGGGCGAGTTGGGGACTATCGATATCCAGCACGCCGATCACTTTGTCATTCACGACCAGCGGGATCACGATCTCGGCATTGGAGGCTGAGTCGCAGGCGATGTGACTGGGGAATTCATGCACATCCGCCACCACGAAGGTTTTGCGGTGGAATGCCGCATTGCCGCACA
Source organism: Burkholderiales bacterium (assembly GCA_043780475.1). Classification (GTDB taxonomy): domain Bacteria; phylum Pseudomonadota; class Gammaproteobacteria; order Burkholderiales; family Usitatibacteraceae; genus UKL13-2. Next base: position 28,351 of record JAYWCO010000413.1, read on the forward strand.
CCCCGCGCGGGCTGGGCGTGACGGGAATGCGCACGCAGGCGGGTTTGCCCTGAAACGGGCCGAGGACGAGGTCGTCACCGCGCAAAAAATAAAACCCGGCCCAGTTTAAATCCGCCAGCATCAAATAAACCAGTGATGAAAAATTGGCGGTATTGGCCATCACATCACGCTCACCCACCAATAATCCGGCGAGCTGTTTATTCAGGTCGCGATAAAACTCGCTTTTTGAGGATGTGGCGGAAATAGCAATGGCCTTGGTTTCAAACATGGGTGACTCCAAACGGGCTTTTAAGGTGGGCTTGAGTGTAGCAATAGCCGCCGCAAATAAAAAGCCCGGCATTCATGACGAATGGCCGGGCAAGGGAGGAGGCTTGTAATCAGTATTACGGTGCAGGTGGTGTGGGCGTGGTTGATGAAGCGGGCTTCACCTGCGCATCATGCTTCTGGCGTTTGATCGCGCGGCTGTCTTTGTTTTTCATGTGCTTGAGTTTGGTGCGTTCTTTCTTGGTCACGGTGCCATCGGCCTTGGCGGCTGCTTCGGCATTGCTGAGGCTAGTCTCGCGATTTTGCAAACTTGCTGCTTCTTTGTCGGTTAGTGCGCCGCTTGCCTGGCCTTGCGCAATGGACTTTTCCTGATTGGCTTGGCGGGCGTCGATTTTGGGTGTGTTGGTGCCAGGCTTAGCGATTGTTGTTTGAGGTGTGGTTTGAGCGAAGGCAGATGCACTAATAGCGGTAGCAAATAATGCGGCGATGAGGGTTTTGGTATTCATGACTGTTCCTTTGAAGTGATTAAATTATTAATTGACTGAGCGCCGGGTACGGGTTGTTTTGCTCTTAGTCAGAATAACGCCTGGTCGATGTGAGGGCTTACGCTAGTTTAGTTGGCGTGAGTCAAGATTTGTGTCAAAGCGTTACAAGGACGGGGGAGGCAGATCAAACTTGCACTGAATTAAAGTCTCGCCATCAGGCTTGGAGCGGCAGAGCGAGAGGTTTATAATCGAACGCTTAACTATTTAGGGGGTTGCATGCTGATTCGATCTTTACCGGTTGCTGCGCTAATGGCCGCGTGTTCTACTTTAGTGCTCGCACAAACATCCACTGTTACGCCGCCTGTCTCGTCCAAACCGCCCTCCACCCTGTCCGCCACCATTGCTCCCATGCCACCGACCGCCAAAAAAATCCCAAAAACATTTGAAAACTTTGGCGATAAGCGCGTCGATGATTATTATTGGCTGCGTGAAAAATCGAATCCGGAAGTCATCGATTATCTGAAGGCCGAAAATACTTACACGCAAACCGTGCTCGGCCCGATGAAAGATTTTCAGGAGCAGCTGTACAAAGACATGCTCTCGCGCATTAAGGAGACAGATGAAAACGTGCCCTATAAAAAGGGCGACTACTTTTATTACTCCCGCACCGAGACTGGCAAGCAGTACAGCATTTATGCCCGCAAGAAAGGCAGTCTTGAGGCACAGGAAGAAATTACGCTTGACCTTAACGAGCTTGCCCAAGGCAAACCCTTTTTTGCCATCGGCAGTATGGATATCAGCCCGGATGGAAAATGGGTGGCTTATTCAACCGACGTGACCGGCTTTCGCCAGTACACACTCAACTTCAAAAATCTGGAGTCGGGCAAGAC
>JAYWCO010000414.1:0-3142 GCA_043780475.1 Burkholderiales bacterium
CGCCGCCAAATTGGCTGAGCGCCAATTGCGCCAGCGCCTCAACTTCTTCACCTTTGCTGACATCGCAGCGGAGTCCAACGACCGCAGCACCGGCGGCGCTTAACTCGGCAACGATGACATCCAATGGCGCCTGTTGCACATCAGCCAACACCAGCTTCATGCCCAGCGCTGCGCCGGCAACAGCAAATTCCCGGCCAAAACCGCTGGCCGCACCAGTAATGACAGCCACTTTACCTGTGAAATTTTTCAACTTGAATCCTTCGACGCCGGTTCTGGCATTGGGTTAGTTACGGCATACCGTATGCATTATGGAGACGCTGCATCACCTCCTTTAAAATCGAGTCGGGTGGCGTCGCGTTATCGCGGCCTGGTGATAAAGTGGCACGCGTAATGCCATGATAGTGCTTTACGCTCGATGAACATACATCCATACCAAAATTTGTGAATTTCAGGCCCATGGAATGGAGAAAATATTCATGCAGCCGCGCACCAGTATCGTATTCGTGAAACGCGGGACCTAGCCCCAGACCGGGCGCATTGCCTGGCACTGTAGCCTGCTGGCGAAAGCGCTGCAACGATTTCAGCTTAAGGTGTTTCACCACCGGCAGGCGATGTCTGGCGTAAAGCGCTTTGGACAGTAGCAAGCTGCCTCGAAGCTCAAGATAGTCGCGCGAGTGCATGAACGTACTCCCAGACTCCAAAGCAGCCCGTACCGGCGCTGCATTCAGGCAGGCAAAGGGTACCCACATCCGTTCCATATAAAAGCCGTTAGCCGAGGAGGGCAGACGTCCGCCGCGTATCCACTCGCCCGCGTGCAAAAAGCCTGCGCCATAGCATCGATCTGCCGCCGCAGCCTGAATAATGTCAGCGCTAATCACCGGCGACAGTATTTCGAGATCAGAATCAATCAGCAGCACCTGATCCGCCGGGATGTGCCGGAACAGGTTGTCCAGAGTGTGACCATGAGGGTGCAAAGGCGCTTTTATTAAATCGAACGCATGCCGTTGCGACAGCTCGATAAACCAGCCCCAGCTGCCGTCAGTGGATTCGCAATCCATTAGCAGAACAGGCACACCCGCATGCCGCAGCGCGCTTAACAGCGCCAGCGTGGTTACCCAGCGGGTATTGCAATTTATAATGACCGCACGAACAGGGACGTGCGCTAATTCGGAAAGGTTACTGACGATCATCGGCTAGAGCAGAAAATAATACGGGCTACAGATTTATTAACGGTTAATTTAAGTGGACATACCTGCCGCGATCAGCCTTATCCAGCGGCTTGCGTGCCGCGGTCAGCTTACCCAGCAGGCATACCGGACGCAATCACATTAAAGCCGCAGTCAACGTAGGTAATTTCACCCGTCACCGCACTGGCCAAATCACTCATCATGAATGCAGCGACATTGCCGACTTCTTCCTGGGTAACATTGCGGCGCAACGGTGCCTGCGCTTCGAAAAAAGACAGCATTTCGCGGAAGCCACTAATGCCAGCCGCAGCCAGGGTTTTAATCGGCCCGGCCGAAATGGCGTTGGCGCGAATGCCTTTCGGCCCCAGGCTCGCAGCCAGATAACGGGTCACCGCTTCCAAGCTGGCTTTGGCCGCACCCATGGTGTTGTAGTTCGGCACTACGCGTTCAGCACCCAGGTAGGAAAGGGTGAGGATGGCGGCGTTGCGGCCCTGCATCATCGGCAGCGCTGCATGGCCATCGCCGCAAAGCTGTAGCTGGAAATATCATGCGCCATGCGAAAGCCCTCGCGCGACAGGCCTTCTAAAAAATCACCCGAGATCGCTTCACGCGGTGCAAACGCAATTGCATGTACAAAGCCATCAAGGCCATCCCAGTGCTTGGCCAGTTCCTTGAAGCAGTTTTCAATTTCTTCATCTTTCGATACATCGCAGGGCACAATAATTTTGCCGTCGAAGTCAGGAGCCAGACGTTCTACCCGTTCGCGAATATTCTCGCCCGCATAGGTAAAGGCCAGCTCGGCGCCTTCGCGTTTCATCGCCTTGGCCACCCCATAAGCGATAGAGCGGTTGGACAATAAGCCAGTCACCAGAATTTTTTTGTTTGAAAGGAAACCCACGGTTCTGTATCCTTTTTAGATTGGATGGTTAAACAGCTAATCAAGTAACGAAGTCTATCTCAACAGCACGTCATTCCAGGTTTCCATTCATCTTGCCCATCATTTGGTGCAAGATGCTGTTCTTTCATTAACCGCCATTTTATGAAACCTACCCAGATTATTGCCGCTCGATGGCAGACTGCTGCCGTCTATGCGGCAGCGCTATGTTTGCTGATTGCGCCGTTTCGCGGCACCACCGGCTGGCGGGCAGCGTTGCTGGTACTGGCAGTGATATTCATCGCAATGGCAGTAAAACACCGCCACCCGGCGTCATGGACAATGCCTGCGCCCGTTGCTGTTTTCTATAGCGTCAGCGCATGGGCATTGGCGTTGCTGGTGGCGTGTTTAGCCTCGCCTGACCGCTGGCATCAATTAAATTCATGGAAAGGCGAAGTACTCACGCCGTTGCTGGCGTTCCCGGTTTTTTTTATGCTGACTAAAAATCGACGGGATGCGGCGCGATGGTTGCTGGTATTGGCAGTGGGTCTCATCGGCTTGACGAGCCTGGCGATTTTGAACCGCTATGATCCGGTTGATGCCGTTACCATGCCCGCGTTCGGCGGCATAGGCCCTTACTCAACCTGGCTCATCACACTTTGTCCACTGCTGGTGCTGGCCTGGGAGCTGGGTGACGCGAAATTAAAGTGCGTACCTTTACCACTATCGCCGGGTCTGTCTCCGCATCTTTTCTCACATCTGATTCGTGCCTTGACGGTGCTGGCTATGGTGCTGATTCTGATCTCGGCCTTCCTCACCACCAATCGCGCGATTTGGTTTTGTTTTGCGCTCACATTGGTGGTGTTTGCGGGGCTGTCGATGGTTCAAACAACACTGAACCGGCGAAAAATGGCGCAACTGGCCGCGCTGGTTATCACCGGGGGCGTGTTGTTCACAGCGCTTTTTTTTACCGCCAACGAGCAGCGCTTTAACGGCAAGCCACCGGGCGGCGGCGGCACTATTGACATGGTGACGCATGATAATCGCGGCGTGATCTGGCAAGAGGCTATGGCGCTGATTG
>JAYWCO010000415.1:0-4786 GCA_043780475.1 Burkholderiales bacterium
CAATCAGCGATAAAAAAACCGTGCGACTCTGACCCGCGATTTTCAGATTCGCAAAGGTTTCGGTGAAGGGATTCCAATTCACTTTCAGGTCAGGCACGGGTGCGGGAGAAGCCGGAATAAATTGCGCCGCCACGCGGCCAACTGCCGCTATGACCAGAGAGGTAACGCCCACATAAGTTGGACCGATGCCCGGTATCGCAACCAGCGTGCCACCCAACATGGTGCCCAGCAAAATCGCGACAAAGGTACCCATCTCCACCATGCCATTGCCACCTGTAAGCTCACTGTCACTCAAATGCTGGGGCAGATAGGCAAATTTTACCGGCCCAAACAAGGTGGAGTGACATCCCATCAAAAATACGCCGACAAACAGCAACAGCGCCGATTGCCAGATGAATCCACCAGCAATCACCAGCATAAATACGATTTCCAGATTTTTCACCCACCGCGCCAGCGACGCCTTATCGTATTTATCAGCCAATTGTCCCGCCGTCGCCGAAAACAGCATAAACGGCACAATGAAGAGGCCGCCAATAATCGGCCCTGCCAGCTTCGAATCCAACCCACCCCATTCAGCAGCGTGATATGTCGCCAACACCGTGAAAGCGAATTTGAAAATATTGTCATTGCCTGCGCCTAAAAACTGGGTCCAGAAAAAAGGCGCGAAGCGGCGTTGCTTCAATAGTTGAAACTGGCTTTGCGGCGCGTTGGTTGGTGAAACAGTCATGGTTTTTCCTGGGGTATGTGCATATTGTTGGGCATGCTTTGGCACATCTTTTTGCGCATGCTTTTTTGCACCGGTAAATTTTTACTGGGTTTTAATATAATCCAGCACCGCTTGCAGTGATTGCTTTAGCGGTTTTTTGTTTAGCCAGAAATAGATTTCCTTGCCAATTTTTTCGCTCCCCAATACACCTGCCTCGCGCAGGACTTTCAGGTGGTGTGACACTGCTGATCGTGACAAGGTGGATACCTCAACAATCTGCCCCACATTCAAACGCTCACCCGGCTCGAACGTCAACATGATGCGTTGGCGATGTTCGTCTCCCAAAGCAACAAATACCTTGGCAAAATTGCGCCAGGCGACCGGAATGGCCTTTTTATAATCTTTATTCATGTCGATATAATTAGTTATGTCGTTTCGTATGTCAAGCCGTGCAAACCATTCATGGCCATTTTCTGCGGCGCAGCGGCGGGTTTAGCGACTTGCACCCGTCACTGGTCCGATGATGCTGCATGTTAAACTCACGCAAAATATTTATCGGTTATCGATAATTTTTATTGCGTTTTGTTTTCCGCGCGCCGATTTTTCGATACCAATCCACGCTTCGCACCGGGAGTTTTCATGCTTGATGATCTTAAAAAAAATGCCCTTGAATATCATCGATGGCCCAACCCCGGCAAGCTGGAAATTGCGGCCACCAAGCCGCTGGCAACCCAGCGTGACCTGGCGCTGGCCTATACCCCCGGTGTTGCTGCCGTTTGCGAGGCCATTGTTGAAAACCCGGCTGAAGTCCGTAACCTGACGGCGCGCGGCAATTTGGTTGCCGTTATTACCAACGGTACCGCAGTGCTGGGCTTGGGCAATATCGGCCCGCTCGCCGCCAAGCCGGTGATGGAAGGCAAGGCGGTCCTGTTCAAAAAATTTGCCGGTATCAATGTCTTTGATATTGAAGTCAACGAGCTGGACCCGGATAAGCTGGTTGATATTATTGCGTCGCTGGAGCCCACCTTTGGCGGTATTAACCTCGAAGACATTAAGGCCCCTGAATGCTTTTATGTAGAGCGCAAGCTTCGCGAACGGATGAAAATCCCGGTCTTTCATGACGACCAGCACGGCACCGCAATTATTGTGGGGGCCGCCATTGTCAATGGTCTAAAAGTAGTCGGTAAAAACATTGGCGAGGTTAAATTAGTGGTGTCAGGCGCCGGCGCGGCGGCACTGGCCTGCCTCGATATGCTGGTCGCGTTGGGCATGAAAATGTCGAACATCTGGGTCACTGATATTGCGGGTGTTGTTTATACCGACCGCGTTGAGGAGATGGATCCGAACAAAGCTCGCTACGCGCAAGTAACCACGGCACGCAAGCTCGGCGAAGTCATTGCGGCGGCTGATATATTTTTGGGTCTGTCCGCGGGCGGCGTGCTCAAGCAGGACATGGTCAAGCAAATGGCAGCTAATCCCCTGATTTTGGCGCTAGCCAACCCAACACCAGAAATCACCCCCGAAGCGGTGCGTGAAGTCAGAGCGGATGCGGTGATAGCCACGGGCCGTTCGGATTATCCGAATCAGGTTAATAATGTGTTGTGCTTTCCGTTTATTTTTCGCGGTGCGCTTGATGTTGGTGCCACCACGATTAATGAAGCCATGAAGCTGGCGGCCGTTCTGGCGATTGCGGAGCTGGCCCAGGCCGAGCAATCCGATGTGGTGGCAATGGCCTATGGTGAAAATGCTTCGGGCTTTGGTAAGGATTATTTAATTCCAAAACCATTTGATCCGCGCCTGATCGCCAAGGTCGCACCCGCCGTGGCCAAAGCAGCCATGGACAGTGGTGTCGCCACCAGCCCGATTACCGACTGGCCAGCTTACCTGCAACGCCTGGATCAATTCGTTTATCAATCCGGCCTCATCATGAAACCGGTCTTTTCCAAAGCCAAGCAGACGCCCAAACGGATTGTTTATGCCGAAGGCGAGGATGAACGCGTCATGCGCGCAGTGCAAGTAGTGCTGGATGAAAAACTGGCGCACCCGATTTTGATCGGCCGCCCCGCTGTCATCGAAAAACGCATTGAAAAATTCGGGCTGCGCATGAAAGCGGGTGTTGATTTTGAAGTTATCAACCCTGAGTGGGATGAGCGCTATCGTGATTACTGGCAGGCGTATTTCAAGCTCACCGCTAGACGCGGGGTATCCGAGCAATATGCAAAAATTGAAATGCGCCGGCGTCTGACTCTGATCGGCGCCATGATGATGCACAAAGGCCATGCCGACGGCATGATCTGCGGCACCTTCGGCACCCACTCGCTGCATTTACATTATGTTGAGCAAGTGATTGGTCGCCGCGCCGGCGTGAAGCATCTGTACGCCATGAATGTACTGATGCTGCCGACGCGTACCATCTTTATTTGCGACACTTATGTTAACCCTGATCCTACACCCGAACAAATTGCCGAGATGACGATTCTGGCTGCGGAAGAAATGCGCCGCTTTGGCGTCGTGCCCAAAGTTGCGTTGCTGTCGCACTCCAGCTTTGGCACCTCATGTGAGCCTTCTGCGGTAAAAATGCGTACCGCCTTGGCGCTGATTACCGCTCAGGCCCCGGATCTGGAAGTCGAGGGCGAAATGCATGGTGATGCGGCATTATCGGCAGAGGTTCGCGGCCGTGCGATGCCGGATTCGCGCCTCAAAGGCGAAGCTAACCTGCTGATTATGCCCACACTGGATGCAGCCAATATTTCATTCAACCTGCTTAAAACAGCGTCCGGCGGTGGTATCACCATCGGCCCGATTTTGCTGGGTGCAGCGATGCCGGTACATATTGTTACCCCTACCGCGACAGTGCGGCGTATCATCAACATGACGGCATTGGCCGTGGTGGATGCGCAGGCATTGCGGCGTTAGCGGCTACACAAACCACAGCAGCATGTCTCAGTTGTCATTCAAGTCAGTCCTTTAAACTTTTTAGCGCTCATTTAAGACTTCATCGCCAACATGACGGATCGTTTCGATTATCTGGAAATTATCCCGACTGATTTCAGTAATGCACTCGCGTTTTATCGGGATGTACTAGGCTGGCAGGTGCTGTCAGATGTGATCGCCGATGTGATCACCGTCGGCAGCGGTCGGCAGGTGTTGCTTAGCGGTGGCAGCATCCGCATCATGCTGCGTGCTATCGAAACCGCCAACCGACTCGCGCCGCTCTGCAGCGGGTTAACACTGCATCTTGATATTCACGACGCGCGCAAACGGTTCGCCGACATTCCGCCCGGCGCGCACATCGTCAAGCCACCCAGCCTGAATGAATTTGGAGAGCTTCATTTTGTGTTGCGCGATCCGGATGGTTCCATCATTGTGTTTAATGAACTACGCCAACGATCTTGAATAGCGCTCACTTAAGCAGCATCCCATTGCCGCCGTATTCCCGTCCCCACCCGCTACAGCCCGGCGCCACTATTGGTATTTTTTCACCTGCTGGTGCGCTCAGTTATGAACGCGTCAAGGCCGGTTTGACCACGCTGGAATCGCTCGGTTATCGGGTGGTGACCGCGCCTGAGGTTTGCAACGAGTGGCGGTATTTTGCCGGCACCGATGATGAGCGGCTGACCAGCTTTCACACCATGCTTGCTGACCCTGCCATTGACGCCATGATAATGTCTCGCGGCGGCTACGGCTTCTCACGTTTGCTGCACCGGATTGATTGGCAGGCAGTCGCAGAATCCAAAAAGGTATTTTGCGGGTTTAGTGATTTCACGGCATTTAATTTAGCCGCACTCGCTAAATCAAACCTGATTACCTTTGCCGGGCCGGGCTCATCCACCGATTTTGATTGGCGCCATGACAACAATGCGCACGAGAATGCGGACAGCAACGCATCGCAAATTGCCGCAGACCACGCCTTTATGTCCCAACATTGCTGGCCCGCACTGCAGGGCGAATCAGTACAGGCAGGGCCGTTCGTCTGTGCGCAGCCCTACGCGCCACAAACCGTTTCCGGCCCGCTTTGGGGGAGCAATATTTCGCTGCTCACGCATCTGGTGGGCACGCCCTACATGCCGGATATTGAGG
>JAYWCO010000416.1:0-2696 GCA_043780475.1 Burkholderiales bacterium
CCGCTGCTGCATTTGCCGACCACCAATCATTGATCGCAGCAAACAGCGCAGCATGCGTCTGCCAGCGATAAATGGGCAAGCCGAAGGTGGATTCAGATACAAACGTATCGCAGCGAATAGATTCAAAAGCGTCGCAGGTCGGATCATAGTCGAGCTTATAGTCGCCCGACACCACCCAAACCTCGCCGCGATATTCAATACGCACCTGCGCGCTGCCGAGCACATGGCCCGCTGGATGCAAGCTCACCGCGACGCCATTAAGCTGCCTTACCTCGCCATATTCAACCGTTTCGATTTGGGCATGCGCGCCCAAACGTGTTTTCAGCACGCCGATGGCCGGAACTGAAGCCAAATAGGCGGCATGTCCGGGCCGCGCATGATCTGCATGGGCATGGGTAATAACGGCGCGTGACACTGGCCGCCAGGGATCCACATAAAAATCACCCGCAGCGCAGTACAGGCCGCGCGGCGTGTGTTCGAGTAAAGCCATCAGTTACAGCTCAAATCAGTTGGGTAGTGGATATTGGATAGCGGATACGGAAAAAGGAAATAGACATTCAATATTGAGGGAGAATTGATACGAATAAATATAATCGGTGCAATCGCTATAATCATACAGCTTGAACATTCGGATAATATTTCTATCAACCCGGTTCCACACTATTACCCCTGTATTTAATGATCACTCCTACGCCTGCACCCAACACCACACCCGCCTGGAACACGCTGCTTTCACTAGCCCAATCCACCCCTGCAATCGCCAGCAGCGCAATTGATGCTATCGAGATTACCGACGCGACCAGTGCAATATTTGCCGATTTTTCGCGTCACGCGATTGATCAGCCACGCTTGGCCGCATTGCTGGCATTGGCTGAAACCATGCAGCTGACAAAGCACCGTGACGCCTTATTTGCCGGCGGCATCGTCAATAAAACCGAGGGGCGCCCCGCCTTACACACCGCCCTGCGATCAGACAGCACCATACCGCTATGGGTTGACGGCGTGGATATTCGCCCCTTGATCCGCGCGCAACTGCACAAAATGGAATCATTCAGCGACGCGATTCGCAGCGGCAAACGGCGGGGCATCAGCGGCCAGATTTTCACCGACATCGTCAACATCGGTATCGGTGGCTCCTATCTTGGGCCCGCTTTTGTTTGCACTGCGCTGGCGGACTCGGCGGCGGGGCCACGGCTACACTTTGTGGCGAATATTGATGGCGCAAATTTAGCGCAAACCCTGGCGACACTTAACCCGGCGACGACTCTGTTTACGGTTACCTCAAAAACATTCACCACTGATGAAACCATGACCAATGCCCGTTCAGCCGAAGCTTGGCTGACAGCGCAGTTAGGTGCAGATGCGGTGGCATCGCACTTTGTGGCGATCACGGCTAACCCATCGACCGCACGCAAAAGCGGCTACACCGATGAGACCATTTTTGAGTTTTGGGATTGGGTGGGTGGGCGTTACTCATTATGGTCTGCCGTCGGGCTGCCGATTGCTCTCGCCTATGGCTATGCACAATTTGCGGCGCTGCTAACCGGTGCCCGCCACATGGACGAACATTTTTGTAATGCGCCGCTTACGCAGAATCTGCCGGTTATGCTGGCCCTCACCGGCGTCTGGAGCCGGAACTTTATGGGGCTGCATGCACACGCAGTATTGCCGTATGCCGAGCGTCTGGCATTATTACCAAACCATTTGCAGCAAGTGGAAATGGAGTCCACTGGCAAATCTGTTGATCTCGACGGCCAGCCGGTCAACTATGCAACCTGCCCGGTTATTTTTGGTGAGGTGGGGACTAATGGGCAGCATTCATTTCATCAGTTGTTGCATCAGGGCAGCGAGGCGATCTCGTGCGATATTCTGATGGTGGCCGAGCCACAGAGCCGCTTCAAGGGACACCATGAAAAACTACTAGCCAATGCTATTGCCCAGGCCGATGCGCTATGGCAAGGCAAATCTCAAGCAGCGGCTTATGCGGATCTCGAGAAAAATAATTTGCACGATACCCAGCGACAGTTTCTCGCTGCGCACCGCACCTACCCGGGCAAACGCCCGGTAACGGTGATGGTGCTGCCAAAAATCAATGCCTTTTATGTGGGCGCAATCGCCGCCCTGTATGAGCACAAGGTGTTCACCCAAGGTGTCATCTGGAATATTGATACATTCGATCAGTGGGGCGTGGAGCTGGGCAAGATGATTGCGGCCTCGCTGCTGCCATTGTTCAACACCCCGTCAAACTTGGCCGCTGTTCCTGCTCACCTTAAAGATTTGATGCGGCATTTGCGTACCGGTGATGAAAGCTAAACCCCCATTTAATCTCGTAAACTATTGATATGTCCCGCTACCAGCAAATTATTACCGCACTGAATGAACCCGTCTTCGAGCTGAATATCGAAGGCCGCGTGGTCTATGCGACCAGTAGCACCGAAACCTGGACAGGTCATACCGGCGATTATTTATTTGCAGATATTTTGGAAGCGCGACAGCGTACCCGTTTTGAGCAGGCACTCAAACGCGTGGTCGATGGGAAAACCCGCGAAGCCACCCTCGAAATTGAGCTGGTGAAGGGTGGTAAAAAGGGTGGCGACAAAGGTGGCAATAAAGGAGACGATAATGACAAAATTCCTGTCGAATTAAAACTCGCTGCCATCGCCGGTGAATCGGGCAAGGTATCCAGTGTGGCCGCA
>JAYWCO010000417.1:0-2458 GCA_043780475.1 Burkholderiales bacterium
TGCCGCCGGAAGCCGCCGAGGCGCTCAAAAAGGCCGGGCACCCGATTGAGGGCAAGGTGTTTGCGGGGCAAAAAGCTGTGGTAACGCAGACGCCAGACAAGCGCTAAAACTATTCATCGACTATTGATCTTTAGCGCTTAAAACGACCCCGTCAACCCCATCAACTCCGCGGATATTCAACATGATTCCTGAACTCGGTCATTTCTCTCTCATTTTGGCGCTATGCCTGGCGATCACGCTCGGGGTGGTGCCGCTGGTGGGTGCGTTCCGTAACGATAGTCGGCTGATGTCGCTCGCCCGCCCGCTGGCGCAGGGCCAATTTTTATTTATTGCGTTTGCGTTTGCCTGCCTGGTGTATTCATTTATTGTCAGTGATTTCTCGGTGCAAAACGTGGCAGCCAATTCCAACACCCAGTTGCCGGTTCACTATCGCATCTCGGCGAGCTGGGGCTCCCACGAAGGCTCGTTACTGCTGTGGGTGTTGATGCTGGGCGGCTGGACGTTTGCGGTCTCGCTGTTGTCTAAAAATTTACCGCAGGAGGTCATCGCTCGCGTGCTCGCGGTGATGGGTTTGATTGCGGTGGGATTTCTGCTCTTCATGTTGATGACCTCGAATCCGTTTACGCGTTTGCTGCCGGCAGTGGCGGAAGGTCGTGATCTGAATCCGCTGTTGCAGGATCCGGGCATGATTATCCATCCGCCGATGTTGTACATGGGCTATGTGGGGTTCTCGGTTGCGTTCGCGTTCGCGGTGGCCGCATTGCTGGGTGGCAAGCTCGATGCCACCTGGGCGCGTTGGTCGCGACCCTGGACAACGGCGGCATGGATTTTCCTGACCATCGGGATTTGTCTGGGCAGCGCGTGGGCGTATTACGAACTGGGTTGGGGCGGTTGGTGGTTTTGGGATCCGGTTGAGAATGCATCCTTCATGCCGTGGTTGGTGGGCACGGCGTTGATTCATTCGCTGGCTGTTACCGAGAAGCGCGGTATTTTTAAAAGCTGGACGGTGCTGCTGGCGATCATCGCGTTCTCGCTGTCTTTGTTGGGCACGTTTCTGGTTCGCTCAGGCGTGCTCACCAGTGTGCATGCGTTTGCGACTGATCCGAAACGCGGGGTATTCATTTTAGGGTTTCTGGTGATTGTGATCGGCTCATCGCTGGCGCTCTACGCCTGGCGCGCGCCCAAGCTGGGCCTGGCACGAGCCCCCGGCGCGTTCTCAGCGACCTCGCGCGAATCGTTTTTACTGACGAATAATATTTTGATGGTGGTGGCGATGTTGGTGGTGGCACTCGGCACGTTATATCCCTTGTTTATGGACGCGCTGGGCTACGGAAAAATTTCGGTAGGCCCGCCCTATTTTGATTTGATTTTTGGTTTGGTGATGTTGCCTGCGTTGTTTTTAATGGCGATCGGGCCGGCCTCGCGATGGCGCCATGCCACCTTGCCTGAGCTGGTGGTGCGGCTGAAATGGGCCGCTGCGATTGCGCTGATTGCCGGTATCGGTATGCCGCTGATGCTGGGCAAATTAACTCTGTGGATTGCGCTGGGGCTCACCCTCGCGGTGTGGATTGTCGCCGCCACCCTCAGTGCTGTGGCGCATCGGTTCAGGATTACGCCGCAATCAGGTTTTGCGGCAAAAATCACCGCCAACAGTCCCTCGTTTTACGGCATGCATATCGCGCACATGGGTATTGCGGTGTTTGTGATCGGGGTGACGATGGTGAAAGGCTATGAGATCGAGCGTGATATTCGCATGGTTCCCGGCGGTATCGCCAAAGAAGGCGGTTATGAATTTAAATTTGTTTCACTGGGGGAAAAGGCGGGGCCGAATTATCAGGCCGTTACCGGTCGTTTTGAGGTGAGTCGGAACGGTAAATTAGTGGAAGTGATGACCCCTGAAAAACGCACCTATTTTGCCTCTGGTCAAACCATGACGGAAGCGGCGATTGATCCCGGCTTCACCCGCGATCTTTATGTTTCGCTGGGTGAGCCGGTAGCAGGTGCCACCGATGGCGCATGGGGTGTGCGGGTTTATGTGAAGCCCTTTATTGACTGGATCTGGTTTGGCTGCCTGTTCATGGCGCTGGGCGGACTGTTGGCGATTTTGGACAAGCGCTATCGGCTGAAAGTGAAACAGCCAGCAGCGATTCTGTCGTCCGCACCAGTAATAATTCCAGCAATAACCCCAGCCCCCAATCCGCATGTTTCCGCACAACCTGGCGCCGGAGATTGATTGATGGACGAGAAAAAATCTATCGAAGCAGTGGAAGATAAACCCGCTGCAGCCAGCATTGATGCAACCACCGCCCACGCGTGGGTGCGCGCCTGGCGCTACTTTTTACCGCTGGCGATTTTCTTTGGGCTAGTCTGGTTTTTATGGCGTGGCTTGAGTTTGAATCCGCGCGAGTTGCCATCGGTGTTGATCAATAAACCGGTGCCTGAATTCAGCTTGCCGCAA
>JAYWCO010000418.1:0-4768 GCA_043780475.1 Burkholderiales bacterium
CATCGGCTTCTTTGCTATAGCCCTGGGTGCCCGGTGGGACGATGCTGGCAGTGGGGGTGGCCAGCCCGCGCATCACCACCTGACGAATCGCGCTGACGTCAATGGCATACGCCATTGCCTGACGAACCCGTAAATCCTTGAGCGGATTTTTGCCTTTGACGCTGCTGTATAACAGCTCATCGCGGAATTGATCAAACGCAAAATATTGAATACGCGCTTCTTTGCCTTCCGCAATCCGGATATTCGGATCCGCTTTCAAACGCGCCACATCCTGCTGTGGCGGGTCGAGGACAAAATCAATTTCGCCCGACAGTAATGCCGCCATGCGCGTCGCATTCGATTTAATCGGCAGCATTTCCACCTGCGTAACATTACCTTTTTCTTTGCTGGCATGGTTCCACCAATCAGGGTTGGCAACCAGTACGGTTTTAACATCCGGCTGGCGTAGTTTCACGCTGAAGGGCCCGGTGCCATTGGTATTGCGTGAGGCGAAAGTATCCTCATTGGATTTGTAATTTTGCGGCGTCAGCGCGTTGTTCTTGGTCGCCCAGCTTTTGGACATGATCCGAAATTGGTAAAGATGATTCAGCAGCACCGGGTTAGGCTCTTTCATCACAAAATCGACGGTCAGGTCATCAATTTTTTTAGCGCTCGCCACCCCTTGCACTGAAGATTTTAGCTGCGAAAACGGATGCAGCGTGCGCTCCAGTGAAAACACCACATCGTCTGCAGTGAAGGGCGAGCCGTCATGAAACCTCACATTGGGACGCAGCTTGAAACGCCATGTTTTAGTGTCGGGATTGCTCCACCAAAGCGCCAATCCGGGAACAATTTTAAAATCTTTATCACGCGCGACCAGCGATTCATAGACCTGTGAAATAACCCGGTTGGTGGGTGTCAGATTGGCCGAATGCGGGTCCAGCGTTTGCGGATCATCCTGGCTGGCATAGCGCAGAATTTTAGCGCTGATAGGTGCGGCAGCAGTTGCGGCCATGGCGCCCACCGCTGAAACAATTAGCGTTGCCAGCAAGACGGAAGTTGAAAATTGCTTCCTAAAATTTATCGTCGCTATATTCATAACACCCTCATCACATACCCATCAAAAAACCGACACTAAAAAGGTTGCAACAAAAATAATGATTGACGCTTATTGCCGAGTCACGGCTTGCTCAGTGCGCAGCTCATGGCTGCGTCAGCAGGCTCGCTTTCAAACTTAGCCAATGATTGCCCATTTGGCATGCATGCGATTATCGGCGCGATGAATCACCGTAACATTGCTGCGCATGGCCCATGGGGTCAGTTGATGATGCAGCGGTATATGGCCGACATCAGCTTGATCCAGCAGCAGCGCTTCCTTGGTTAATTCGGCACGCTTGCTGAAATCGGTTTCGGTTTTTAGTTTTTCGATAATGGCATCTACCCTGGGATTGGAGTAGCCAGAAAAATTCCAGTTGCCATCACTACCGTTGGTGTGGGTGCGCAAAATGGATTGCAGGGTATACAGCGCATCAAAGGTAGGCACGCCCCAGCCGAGCAAATACATACTGGTGTCACCTTTTTGCAGCTTCGGTAAATACAGGGTGACGGGCATCGCGTTTAATTTTGCACGGATATCGATCTTGGCGAGCATGCTGGTGATCGCGGTGCAAATCTGAATATCATTGATATAGCGATCATTCGGGCAATCAAAGGTAACATCAAAGCCATTCGCGAAGCCCGCCTCAGTCATGAGTTTCTTGGCTTTCACCAGATCCACCTCGGGACGTTTTTCAAGCTCTTTGCTATAGCCGCGAACCTGTGGTGCGATCATCGACATGGTGGGCATTGATAAGCCACGCATCACGGTTTTGTGGATCGCGTTTACATCAATCGCCAGCAGCATGGCTTGTCGCACCCGCAGGTCTTTAAAGGGATTTTTTCCTTTGCTGCCATAGCGTAATTCATCGCGCCCCTGGTCTACATTCAGAAAAATGGTGCGGTTCTCATTGCCTTCCAGAATTTTAATCGCCTTGTTTTGTTTTAATTTGATGAGATCCTGCACCGGCGGATCCAGCACCAGATCAATCTCGCCCGAAATTAGCGCAGCGATACGGGTAGCGTCAGATTTAATCGGGGTGTAGACCACTTCAGTAATGGAGGGGTCGAGTTTGCCCCACCAAGCAGGGTTGGCAACCAGCACTGTTTTAACATCAGGCTCGCGGCTTTTTAAGACAAACGGTCCGGTGCCATTGGCATGGCGGGCGGTATAGGTTTCTTCCTTATTTTTATAGTCCTGCGGGCGCTGAGCTTTGAATTTTACCGCCCAGGCCTTGTTCATCAATCGCACTTCGGTTAATTGATCGAGCAGTGTGGGCGTAGGGCCGTCGGTGATGATGTCGACCGTGAAGGCATCGATTTTTTTTGCCTCTTTAATACCCTGCATGTACGCTGAAAAATCTGAGGTTTTCTCCAGCGCACGGCCAATGGAAAACACCACATCGTCTGCCGTGAATGCGGCGCCGTCATGAAAGACGACCTTTTCGCGCAGCTTGAAACGCATGGTGGTTGGGTTAATCTGCGCCCATGACGTCGCCAATGCGGCTTCAACGGCCATGGTCTTGCCGCGCGTCACCAGCGGCTCATAAATATGGTCAGCCATATCATTGGTGAGACCATTGTTTTGCGAATGCGGATCCATCGTGAATACGTCTCCCTTGCTGGCCCAGCGCAGCGTCTTGGCGTCTACAGCAGAAATAGTAGTTGACAACACCCAGCATGCAGCAAGGATCGTGACGAGGCCTGGTCGATGATTATTTCTAAGGGGTCGCGCAAACTTCATGGGAGACTCCGGAGGGCCGACAATGTTTATATGGATACAGCCTGAATATAGCTTAAAGCATTTGCCGCGTTGATAAATTCAAGCCTAAATTGCCTGCCGCCGCGCCATTGAGTTTGCCCAAGCAGAGGAACGAAGTCAACGCGGCAGCCAGGCTTTTGGGGCAAAAAAGTCAACAACACAAAGCGGGGAACGCATTAGTGTTATTGACGCAAATCTATGTTGTTAGCCGTGTGGTTGAATGCGGTATCGGCTAAACTTTAAGCGCTCTAATTATTCAAACTCAGGCAAGTGTTGCCCAATCAACCAAATCAACTCCAGGCGTTAAAAATGAGATATTCATGAATGCACCTTTATTGCTGTTTGCTTTTTTTATAGGCTGCATGATTCCATTGCAAGCCCTCATCAATCATACCTTGCGGGTGAGCGTGGGCAGTGGCGCCGTGTTTGCGGCATTTATGAATTTTGTGGTGGGTACCGTGGTGCTGGCAGCGGTGTGTGTGCTTTCGGGCGAGAAATGGGTCAGTCTGGCAGGCGCGTTCAAGCTCGCCAGCGTGGCGCCCTGGCAATTGGCGGGCGGGCTCCTGGGCGCCTTGTTTGTATTCGGTACCACCCTGTTAGCACCGCGTATTGGCGTGGCAACCATGCTTAGCCTGATTATTGCGGGGCAAATTCTGGCCTCACTGTTGTTTGATCGTATCGGGATATTGGGGCTGGTTGAGCGTGAATTAACGGTTCCGCGCATGCTCGGTGCGCTGCTGATTGTGGCAGGGGTATTACTGGTTAATTTTGGTGACCGGCTGCGAAGCTGAGCCGTTTTGGGCTACGCTAAAGGTCATACACTTACAATCAACACAAAAGTAATATAAAAACATCTTGAAAGGGTCTCGCGATGACAACGATCGTAGTGGTAAAAAAAGACGGTATGGTCGTCATCGCCGGCGACACGCTCACCACCTTTGGTTCCACTCGTCTGGGCAGCGTGCACGATGCCGCGCCGGAAAAATTATTAAAACATGGCGATACTTATTTCGGTATTGCCGGCTCTGCTGCCCATCAGCTGGTGCTGGAAAGCCTGCTCAAGCGCCATCCGGAATTTACGTTTCATGGCCGCGAGGAAATTTACGAGAGCTTTCGTAAAATTCATCCACTGCTAAAAGATGAAGCCTTCCTCAATACCAAGGAGGAGGAGGACGACGCCTACGAATCATCGCAACTAACCGCGCTGGTGGTGAATGCCAGCGGTATTTTTGGGGTGTATTCCATGCGTGAGGTGTTTGAGTTTGAACGCTTCTGGTCAATCGGTTCGGGCCGTGATTTCGCACTCGGTGCGATGTATGCGGTTTATGACCTGCATAAGGGTCGCAAAGCCGCTGAAGAAATCGCTCGCATGGGGGTGATAGCGGGCGCGGAATACGACACCGGCACCGGCCTGCCGATGAATTTAGCGAGTGTTAAACTGAATGCCAAAGCACGTTGAACGCATCATCGGTGATCCCGTAGCACCACCGGTGCGGCTTGATAAATGGCTGTGGGCAGCACGGTTTTTTAAAACCCGGCAAACCGCGATTGATGCGATCAATGCAGGCCATGTGGATATTCATAACGAGCGCGCCAAGCCCGCCAGAATGATCAAAATAGGCGATGTGCTGCTGCTGCGAAAACCGCCTTACGCGTTTCATCTGGTCGTAAAAAGTTTGGTCGAGAAACGCGCATCAGCGTTGATCGCAAAAGGCTTGTATGAAGAAACGGCGGAAAGTATCGCCGCCCGTGAGCAGCTCGTTCGCGAGCAGCGCGATCTCCCGCCGCCGCTGTTCAAGGGCCGACCCACCAAGCAGGATCGGCGTGCCATGCAAAAATTTGAACGCTTTGCCGGTGATGGTGAAAATCAAGGTCAAACGGTGCGCGACGATGATGAATAATCGACATAGCGGGCCATTCAACCGCGCTATT
>JAYWCO010000419.1:0-4764 GCA_043780475.1 Burkholderiales bacterium
TCGAACTTCAGCCGTTTGTTAGGTTCCAAACCAGCTGACAAGCTCATTGGAAATGTTCTTGTGTTGACTTCTGTATTGGCTTCTTTGTTGATGCAGAACGGTCGCAAATTTTTGTTACATAAAAAGCGATGGTTGAGACACACTATTCGCCCGCCAGCAGGCTAATACTGAGCAATCATGAGCCTGACTGTTATACTTTCAGGCATTATCGAGAGGATGCAACTTGGAATCCACCACACAAAAGCTGGGCGAAATTCTGGTTGGGCGAGGCAAGCTGGATGCTGCCAATTTAGACCGCGCGCTTAAAGTGCAGGAATCCGCTCGTGCCGACGCGGGCTCGACAGAAAAGCTCGGTTCCATCCTCACCCGCATGGGCATGGTGTCCAGCCGTGATTTGGCGGAGGTGCTGGCCTATCAGCGCGGCTGGACAATTGTTGAGGCCAATGAATTTCCTGAGCTGCCGGTGCTTGAAGAGTCGGTTTCCTCGCGTTTTATTCAGGAGTCGCGCGCGATCCCGCTTGCCGAAAGTGAAGACGAGGTGGTCGTCGCCATGACCGATCCGGCCGATCATTACACCCTGCAAGCCTTTGGTGCCGCCACGCAAAAGCGGGTACGTCCCAAATTATTGCCGCTGAATGATTTTGATATTTTGTATGAGCGCTTGTATGGCAGCGGCAAGTCATCGATGGGCCAGATTGTTGATAATATTTCGACGCGCGATGAAGATCAGGAGTTCGGTGATATCGAGCAGCTAAAAGATTTGGCCTCGGAAGCGCCGGTCATTCGTCTGGTCAATCTGGTGATTAACCATGCGTTGGAGCGCCGCGCTTCCGATATTCATATCGAGCCGTTTGAAAATCGTCTTATTGTTCGCTATCGCGTCGATGGCGTGCTGCACGAGACTGAATCGCCGCCGCGCCGCTTATCAGCCGCTGTCATTTCACGCATCAAAATTATGGCCAATCTGGATATTGCCGAACGCCGCTTGCCGCAGGATGGCCGCATCAAGCTGCGCATTCAGGGCAAGGAAATTGATTTGCGCGTATCCACCGTGCCCACCATGCACGGCGAATCGGTGGTGATGCGTATTCTGGATAAAGGCGGTGTCGCGCTGGATTTTTATGCGCTGGGTTTTGATGATCGCAATCTGAAAATCTTTACCGATATATTATCGCAGCCACACGGCATTATTTTAGTCACGGGCCCGACCGGCTCCGGTAAAACCACCACGCTTTATACCGCACTGGATCGGCTGAACCAGCCGGACGTTAAAATTCTCACGGTCGAAGACCCCGTTGAATATCAAATGCCGGGCATTAACCAGATTCAGGTCAAACCGCAGATCAACCTGACCTTTGCCAATGCGCTGCGATCGATCGTGCGGCAGGATCCTGATGTCATCATGATCGGTGAAATTCGTGATCTTGAAACCGCGCAAATCGCGGTGCAATCCGCGCTGACCGGACATTTGGTATTGAGCACTTTGCATACCAACGACGCGGCCTCGTCGATTAACCGCCTGCTCGATATGGGTGTGGATGATTATTTGCTCACCTCCACCGTGATCGGCATTCAGGCGCAGCGGCTGGTGCGCATTCTGTGCGCGCACTGCAAAGAGGCATATCACCCGGTAGAAGAGGTAGTGGCGCAAATGGGGCTGCGCCGTTTTACGCAAGATGCCAGAGTCACTTTGCATCAAGCCAAAGGATGCGAACATTGTGGCCACACCGGCTACTTTGGTCGCGAGTCCATTATGGAAATCATGCCGATGACCGATCCCTTGCGCAGTCTCGTCATGCGCCATGCCACCTCGGGTGAGCTACGCAGCGCAGCGATTGGTGAAGGCATGGAAACAATGTATGAAAATGGCCTTAAAAAAGCCGTTGCCGGCATTACCACCATGGAAGAAGTCTTGCGGGTAACCCGGGAGGATTAGTATGGAAATCAGGCTTATTAGCAGCACAAACAGCTGCACGAATCACCACACAAGCAGCGGCAGCCATTAACCGATGCCGCTCTTCCAATACAAAGCCGTCAGTACCGATGGCGATATTAAAGAAGGTGTGCTCGAAGGGGCGACACAGTCGGGCGTGGTCGCCCATTTGCAGTCACTCGGCTTGATTCCGATTCGTGCTGCCGAAGTCGGCACTTCAGGTGCGATGGCGGTGCCGGGTGGGGCATTGTTAAGCGCGGGCACAGCGTCCCCTGCTAAATCATTATTTTCTGGCTCAGTATTAAACGCGACGGATTTATCGCTTATTACCCGCGAGTTGGCGACCTTGTTAAAAGCAGGCCTGCCGCTGGATCGCAGCTTCGAAATTCTGATTAACCTGGCTGAAAAAGAAAAAATCGGTAGCCTGCTGACGACCATTCGTAACGAGGTTCGCGGTGGCACCTCGCTATCCAAGGCGCTCGATCAGCATCGAGATGTGTTCTCCCGCTTTTATATCAATATGGTGAAAGCAGGCGAAGCGGGCGGCGCGTTAGGGGCAGTGTTAATGCGCCTGGCGGAGCATCTGGATCGCGCCAAGGAGCTGAAAGACAGTGTGATTTCGGCGATGATTTATCCGATGATTTTATTTGGCACGGCGTTTTGCTCGTTGATGATTTTGCTCACCGTAGTGGTGCCGCAATTCAAACAAATTTTTGATCAATCCGGCGCGGCGTTGTCTACCGCGACCCAGGCATTGCTGGCGACTGGCATGTTCCTGAAAGGCAATTGGATGATCGTGATGGCGATTGTGGCACTTCTGATCTGGCTGGTTGTGCGTTCGTTTGCAAACCCGGCTTCGCGCGTCCGTTGGGATCGCCGCTTGCTGGGCTGGCCGATTGCGGGCGGCTTGATTGCGCGTATTGAAATGGCGCGGTTTTCACGCTCGCTGGCCACCTTGTTGCAAAACGGCGTGCCGTTACTGGCCTCGCTCGCGATTCTGAAAGAGACGCTCGGCAATGCAGTGTTTCGCGAGGCGGTTGAATTTGTTGCGCGCGAACTTAAAGAAGGTCGCGGCATGTCCAAGCCGATGATGGAAGCCAAAATATTTCCCAAGTTAGCCACCCAGATGATCAGCGTTGGCGAGGAAACCGGCCGCCTCGACGAGATGTTGTTTCAAGTTGCCGAGGTCTACGACCGCCAGGTGGCTGCCGCCACCAAACGGGCGTTAGCACTATTGCAGCCGGTGATGATTATTGGTCTGGCTTTGTTAATTGGCTTCATCATGTTCCTGATTCTCGACCCCATGCTCAGCATGATGGACATTCCGCTTTAATTTTTTATTTGAGGTTGCTATGAACAATCGAATCAGCTCACGCCGCGTCCGCATTTTCCGCCAGTCTGCCGAGGGCTTTACGCTTATTGAAATCATTATCGTCATTGTGATTATTGGTTTAATCATGGCGGCAGCAGGCAATCGTATTTTCGGCAAAGCCGAGCAGGCCAAAGCGGGCTTGGCGAAAAGTCACATTGCAGAAATCGCCGCGCAGCTCGATTTATACAAGCTGGAGACAGGCCGTTATCCGAGTTCGGCGGAGGGGCTTAAGGCGCTGGTGCAGGCGCCGTCTGGCGTGGCGAACTGGAATGGTCCCTATGTTAAAAACGCGGACGCAATCAAGGACACCTGGAACAATGAAATGATTTACCGCTCACCCGGCAGCGATAACCGGGGATTCGAAATTATTTCGCTAGGCGCTGACGGTAAAGAGGGCGGTGAGGGCGCTAACAAAGACATCACCAGCTGGCAGTAACAGCGAATTAAAAAATTATAAAAACAACGCTCGCCCTCGACCACCCATGCGCATGCAGACACAAACGCAAACGCAAACGCAAACGCAAATGCCAAGTCAGATGATGCTGCGCCAACGCGGTTTTACGCTCATCGAAATGGTGGTAGTCGTGGTCTTGATTGGCCTGGCTTATACCCTGCTGCCGAAACTGGCGTTCGGCGGGGTGTCGGGGCCGGAGTTGAAATCCAATGTGCGCGCCGTTGCCACCGGGCTGCGCATGGCGCGCGATACCGCCATCAGCAGCAAGCGAGAAGCCACCTTGACACTTGATCTGGATGCGCATGTATTCACCGTGCAAAACGATATGCGGGTGCATAAGCTGAATGAAAAAATCGATGTAAAACTTTATACCTCGCAAGCCGATCTGGTCTCGGAAAAAATCGGCTCAATCCGCTTTTTCCCTGACGGCTCATCCAATGGTGGGCGGGTCACCGTCGGCGCGGGTGGACGTGATTTTGCGGTCGATGTGGATTGGCTGACTGGCCGCGTCACGATTTCAGAGTTGGCTGGAAACCCTCGTGGATAGCGCGTCTTCAGCCATTCATCCAGCGTACGCGCTGCATGGTCAGCGCTATCTGCGTCCCCGGCATCGCTTACGCCCCCTACACCAATCGCGCGGGTTTTCGTTATTGGAGATTCTGGTTGCCTTTACGCTGCTGGCGTTAGCGATGGGGATTTTGATGCAGGTTTTTTCACGCGGCGTGAACGGTGCAGGATTGGCCGATAAATATGCCAAAGCAACCATGATGGCGGAATCGAAGCTGGCTGCCGTCGGGGTTGAAACTCTCGTGCAGGAGGGCGATACCAATGGTCGCTTTAATGATGATTTTCAGTGGCGCTTATTGATCACCCCATATGTCGATCCCGCCCCGAAAGAAGCCACCACGAATCCGGTTGATATTGAATCGCTGATGGCGGTGCGGCTTTATGATGTGTCGCTGACGGTGAGCTTTAAAAGCGACGACCAGCGCGAACGACAAGTCA
>JAYWCO010000420.1:0-3540 GCA_043780475.1 Burkholderiales bacterium
ACCCCAAAATGCGCGGCAATTTTTTCAGTAGTGAGCATCGCACCGATCGGGAATCCACCACCGAGACCTTTGGCCGAGGTTAAAATATCCGGTACCGCACAACAATTCATATATGCAAACAGTGAACCGGTACGGCCTGCGCCACTTTGCACCTCATCAAAAATCATCAACGCATGGTGCTGATCGCACAGCTCACGCATCGCATGCAAATAATCTTTCGTCGCCGCGGTCACGCCGCCTTCACCCTGGATCGGTTCAACAATCACCGCGCAGGTTCGATCGCTAACGGTTGCGCGCAAGGCTTCAATATCGTTATACGGCACATGCTTGATGCCGCCCGGCAGTGGCCCGAAACCCTGCGTATATTTGGGCTGCCCGCCCACGCTGACGGTAAATAAAGTACGGCCATGAAATGAGTTGAGGCAGGAGACTATTTCAACTTTTTCGGTTTCGCCATGCTCGGCACCGGGCCTGGGATAATTATCCGAGGCTACTTTGCGCGCCAGCTTTAACGCAGCTTCATTGGCCTCAGCACCGGAATTGCAAAAAAATACCCGATCCGCGAAAGTTTTTTCGACGAGCGATTTAGCCAGCGCAAGCGCAGGCTCATTGGTCAGCACATTCGCCACATGCCAAATTTTATTGGCTTGATCGGTCAGCGCCTTGACGACTTTCGGATGAGTATGGCCCACCGCGCTGACGGCAATACCGCCTGCAAAATCAATAAACTCGCGACCGCTTTGATCCCACACTCGTGAGCCATGACCGCGCACAGGAATGAAAGCACCCGGCGCATAGTTGGGCACCATGACTTGATCGAAGGTGGCCCGGGTAATGGATGCATCAGCTTGGGTTGACTGGGCTGGCTTGGTAGTCGGATTTGAAGGTTTGCATTCGGTGGTCATGATGGCGTCCTTGGGTAATGCCTAAATTAATAATTTTAATTGTAAATGGGATGTGGCTTGGTGCATATCAATAAAGCGACACTGGTTTATAAGCCCGGCTTGAGTTTAGGTGCAATCGCTACGTTGTTAGCAACACTGGCGGGGGTGGTGGAAGTGACAGCAGCTACGGCCGTCATCACGTTGTTGGCGGCACTTAAGCGCTGCGTGCGCTGCTCGCGCGGGGTAATGCTAAAGTGGTTGCGATAGGCGCTGGAAAAATGCGGACCGGATGAAAATCCGCATGAAAGCCCGATCTGCAAAATGGATTGGCTGGTTTGCTGTAGTAGTTGGCGCGCGCGCGTCAGCCTTAATTCCAGATAATAGCGCGAAGGCAGGCTATTCAGATATTGCTTGAACAAGCGCTCCAGCTGACGCCTTGAAACGCCAACTAGGCGGGCAATTTCCTCAGTCGGCAGTGGCTCTTCAAAATTAGCCTCCATCAACGAAACCGCCTCGGTTAATTTTGGCTGGCCGCCGCCAATGCGGGCCGCTAGCGGCACCCGCTGATGCTCCTTGGCGCTGCGTTGGCGCTCATGGCCAAAGTGGTCAATTAAGTCCGCCACTATCTCTTCACCCGTCTCGTCAGGGAGCCGCTGCGCAATCCATGCCAGCATCATGTCAAAACTGGCATGGCCGCTGGCACAGGTGAGACGCCCGCGATCCATTTCAAATAAATTGGTTGAGACCACTGTGTCGGGAAAATCCTCGGCGAACAGGCTCGCATAAGGCCAATGAATGGTGGCGCGATAAGCGGTCAGCAGATTAGCCCGCGCCAGCAGGTACGCGCCAGTGCCGAAGCCACCCATGATTTTTTGGCTGCTCGCAAACGCCTGCAAGGCCGTAATGAGTTGTGCGTGACCCTGCTGCGGCAGCGGTGCATCGCTCAACACAAACAAGGCATCGAGATGGGCGAATGGATTGGTGTACTGCACGCTATCAGCATTTGATAATCCACCCTGCACCACGACCTCGGCCCCACTGCCGCTCGCGACGGGTGCACCATTGGCCGAGAATAATGACAGCTCAAACAGCTTCTCACCCGCCGCCTCATTGGCGCGTGCCAGCACATCCAGCGCACCACTCAGCGAGACCAGTGAAAATTGCGGCAACAAAAAAAACCCTACGCTGATACTTTTGCGGGCGGGCCGTGCTGATGCGATGGATGAATGGGGTTGCAGGGTCAAAGCAGCATGCGCTAGCCGGAAATTAAAGCGCTCAATGGTTGAAAGACCCTATTTTAAGCTGCCTGACAGGAACTGTCGAAGTCTCTCACTTTGCGGGTTGGCCAGCACGGTGCGGGACTCCCCTGATTCCTCGATCACGCCTTTGTGCAGGAAGATGACGCGATTGGAAACCTCGCGTGCAAAACCCATCTCATGGGTTACCACGATCATAGTGCGGCCTTCCAGCGCCAAATCGCGCATCACCTTAAGCACTTCACCGACCAGCTCAGGATCCAGTGCGGAGGTAGGCTCATCAAACAGCATGACCTCAGGTTCCATCGCCAGCGCGCGAGCAATCGCCACCCGCTGTTGTTCGCCACCCGACAAATGCGCTGGATACATCGCGGCACGGTGTGATACCCCGACCCGCTCCAGATAGCGCTCGGCGCGTACAATCGCGTCGTCTCTGGACAGGCCCAGTACATGAATCGGCGCTTCGATGATGTTTTCAAGCGCCGTCATGTGTGCCCATAAATTAAAATGCTGGAACACCATGGAGAGCTTGGCGCGCATGCGCTGCAGCTGTTTGGGGTCGCGCGCCTTGAGTGAGCCATCACGATCCGGTATCAGCTCGAGCGCTTCACCATTCAAGGCAATGCTTCCCTGATTGGGCTGCTCCAACAGGTTAATACAGCGCAGCATGGTGCTCTTGCCGGAGCCTGATGACCCAATCACGCTGATGACATCACCGGCTTTGGCTTCCAGCGAAACCCCTTTGAGTACTTCATTGCTGGCGTAGCATTTATGCAGGTTTTCGACGAGCAGTTTAGTCGCGGCCATGTCATGCACTCAACAGTTTGCCGGTGCGGAAAGCGGTGGCGCCGGCGACCTTGGCCAAGCGCATACCGGCCACCGCAAAGTGACGATTTTCCTGTGCATATAAAACACCTTCGCTACCTGATTTCAATTGCTGAACATGCGAGCTGATCGGGTTAATTACTTCAGCGATGACTTCACCCTTTTTTACCCAGTCGCCAGGTTTTTTAAGGTACGCCACCACCCCGCTGACCGGCGTTATAATCGGTTCCGAGCCTGCCAGTGGCGTCGCAGGATACAGCAGCGGCGGCAGCGGCGGTGCATCGCCTTTGATCGCGCCGCGATATTTCAGGAAATCAATGATATGGTCGGCATCCTGCTCTGCTTGGGAATGGTTCACATCGGTCATGCCGCGCAATTCAACCGTAACCGATAGACACGCCATCGGGATCGGCTTATCCGGAAACTGCGCGGCTAACTGCCACCATGTTTGTGAACAGGCTTCATCAAATGGGTTGTCACCTGATTCAGTGGCGAGCAAAGTAGCCACCGCACCTAAACAACGCGACAGCGGCTCACACTGTGGCCACAGCGGTGTACCCGTATAAAGATGCATT
>JAYWCO010000421.1:0-7545 GCA_043780475.1 Burkholderiales bacterium
CGCAGGATCAGCCAAGCCCGTCGTTTCAATCACGACGCGCTTGAAATCCGGAATTTCATTGTTTGCCCGCTTGAAATAAAGATCGCGTAATGCCCGCACCATATCGCCCGCGACCGAGCAGCAAATGCAGCCGTTAGCCATCACCACTAAATCGCCGCTGGCCTTGCGCACCAGCAGATGATCAATGGCGACCGCGCCGAATTCATTGATCAGTATGGCGGTATCGTGAAGTGACGGGTGCGCCACCAGGCGATTGAGTAGCGTAGTCTTGCCACTGCCTAAAAAGCCTGTCAGCAATGTCACCGGGGTAATCATGGAAGCGGTCATGGTGGCGCGCGTAATATGGGGTAATGTATTTAGGTGTCGGCCGTGCAATGTGCGCATTGCCCGCGCAGCTTTAAATCGATCTCGATGGTTTTAAATCCGGCGGGCAGCTTCAGGTCCAGCTTGGGTGGTACCTCGTCCAGACAAAAGGTTTGCCCACAATCGTTACACGTAAAGTGTGCGTGCTGATGTTGGTCCTGTGGATGACGCTGAGGGTAGGGGTGAGAGTTGGCTTGGCCAACTGTCTTGCGCGGGCTCAGCATAAAGCGCCATACCCGATCATCGCCTGCGATGCGATGCGCAATGCCGATCGTCACCAGCCATTCCAGCACTCGATACACGGTGACTCGGTCAACCGGATGGTGGCGGGCAATGGCATCGGTCACATCCAGATGTGAGATCGCGTGATCCGTGGCCAGCAAGGTTGCCAGCACCGCCACGCGCGGCTGCGTAAGCCGATCCCCGGTGGCGCGAATGGCGGCTTCGGCGTCCGGGATGCGGGCAAGATAGGCAGGTTTCATGGGCAAGAATAATTTGTGACCGGGTTTTATAACTGAGTTCTATAACTTAGTACTATTTTAAGCTGAGCTAGTTGCATATGCAATCCAGTCGCAAATCGTTTTGGATTTTGCTGCCAGCTTGCTAGCGCTCCGCATGGCCGCGAAATTGCACTTGGTATTTACGCTTGCCTGCCAGTAATGGTGTGGGTTTTCCGTCCAGCCAATCCTGATGGCCGGCGCCGTAAAACGGCGATAGGGGATGGCCACTTTGCCCGCCCGGCATGGTGAGAATAGCTCGCTCTTCATGGCCTGGTGCGACCACCATGCGTTCGGATGCGCCGAAGCCGGGTGCCATCACTTTGGGTAGATTATTGTCGCCGGATAACGGGGTAGGCGGCATATCCAGAAAATAGCTGAGTGAGGGCAGCGCGCGCGAGATCGGATGACGAATACGGGCTATATTGCGTTTACCCCAAGTGGCGTCGGCGAGCGCAGTGTTGGTTTCAAGCAGTTCCTTGGTAACCGCACTAAGTTGTGCGGCCTGAAATTGATTCCAGGTTTCGAACGGGGGCGGCAATAAATGTTTCGCCTCCGTGCTTAAGGCCTGCCATGCCGCATATTCAAAACGCCCATCCCAGGTAGTTTTATTGATCATATTTTGTGCGTTTGGCGGCAATGCGGCGGCTAGCCACGACTTCCATAATGCATCCAGCACGCGCAAACGAAAGGCCCGTGCAATCCGGTAACCCGCTTGATCAACATCGGCGTGCCCATTGCCCATTTTGAGCGCACGCAAAGCTGCCAGCGCGTTGGGATGATCGCGATTGGCATCCGCTACTTCGCTTAAGCGGGTGATCCAGCGCTTCATAAAGCGGGCTTCGGTATCAAGCTGGATGTTGTACAGGCCCATCTCATCGAATGTTTTGGCCTCACGCAGGCGATCACGAATCTGCTGGCCGCGTGCACCCAGATCGAAGCCGCCTTCACCGATGGCTGCGCCGCCCTCAGCCCCAAGCTGGCGATTATTGCCTGACCAAAGCCGGTGCGCCTGAGGATTACGCATGGCCGGATACTGGGTAATCGATAACCACTCGGTGGTGATGCGGTCGGCTGCGGTGAAGTCAGCGCGCAGGCTACTGTCGTTGCCGGGCCTACTTGAGGGGCGAGTCGGCATGCGCCCCGCAATCGTCCATGCGCTATGGCCTTGCCGATCGACGATGAAAATATTTTGATGGGGCACGCCGCTTTGTTGCGCGATCAGCAATGCCTCATCGACGGTTTTAGCCAGCGCTAGCTGGGTCAAATTAGTGTTGAGCGCACCCGGCCGATGCGCCACCCAATTCAGCGCGTAGGCTTGTTTATCAATCGTTTTCATGACCGGGCCAAAGCGCGATTCGCGCACCTCCAGCAACACGGCGTCCCCACCTTTGACGGCAATAGATTCACGCTGCACGCTGATCGCCTCGTCCGCCGCGAGCGGTATCCAGTCAAACCATTTCCCATAACTATTGGTAAAGCCCCAGGCAATATCACCATTACTGCCCGCCACGATTGCAGGGACGCCCGGCAGCGTGACGCCAACCAAGCGCAGACTTGTCGACGCACCATGATTGGTGTTGTTGACAGCGTTGGCAGCAATTTCTATTTGGGTGCGAAACCAGATATTGGGTACGCCCAAACCCAGATGCATATCGTTGGCCAGCATGGCGCCGCCATGCGCGGTCAGCGCACCACCCACGGCCCACGCATTGCTGCCGATTGCGGCGGTATTGTCTAGTTCAAGATCAAGACTACTATCGGCATGAATTTGTGCAAATTGTCCTGCTGTTTTAGGCGTGCGTAAATTAAGTTGGTCAGCGCCCGGCATCACCACTGGCGCCATCACACTGCCATCGAGTGCGGCGTCCCATTCACCACCGACCGGTTTCAACCAGCTAAACAATCGGTCTCCCAATTTTTCATGAAGTACCGCGTCATCGAAGGCGCGTTCAAATGAATTGGCTTGCAGCATGTAATACATTTCGCACATGACCAGCAGCGAATCAGTCTCTGTCCAGGCGCTGGGTGTGGCCTGCAGCAAGGTGTATTGCCAGGGTTTGGTGCCCAAGGCATTGAGCCCGGCGTTCACTCCTTCGGTATAGGCCGTTAGGCTGGCGGTGGCCGCAGCGGTGGCTTGATCGGTGGTGGTCTGCTGCTGTTTTATTGTCGACCCCAGCTGCGACCACATAAGGTTCATGCGATGACGAAACCGGTGAACCCGCTTTTCTTTATCCGCTGCCAGTGTGGCCTTGCCGAGCAAAGCGGATAGCTCGCCCGCGGCGGAGCGACGCGCCAGATCCATTTCAAAAAAACGTTCCTGCGCATGGACGAAGCCCAAAGTGCGCATCGCGTCTTGCATATTATCCGCGCCGATGGTGACGGTGCCGCGTGCATCGCGGCTAAGGGTGGTGGCTTGCGACAGTTTGGGCATCACGATCTCGCCGTCAAGCTGCGCAAGGCTTGAGCGCAGCGTGAAGTAAAGCACCACTACGGCCACCAGCATCAGCAGCAATACGACGGCCAAGATTTGAAGCGCTATTTTTACGCTGCGATTTTTCATATTTTTTTCTTCGCCCGTGGATGCGCGGCATCGTAAATTTTGGCTAAATGCTGAAAATCCAGATGTGTATAAACCTGCGTGGACGCAATGCTCGCATGCCCTAGCATTTCCTGCACCGCACGTAAATCACCGGACGACTGCAGCACATGCGACGCGAATGAATGCCGCAGCATATGCGGATGCAAATCAAGTGAAATGCCCTGCTGGGTGGCGCGGATTTTAATCTGGTTCTGGATCAGCCGTACCGAGATGCGTTTGCCTTGTTGGCTCAAGAATAATGCGCCGTGGTGGCTGGCCTGCAAAATTTTCGGCAGGGTAGCGCGAATGGGTAGCCAGCGCTTTATCGCGTTGATGGCATGGCGGCCTACGGGCACAATCCGGGTCTTGTTACCTTTGCCGGTGACGCGTGTTTCCTGCGCGGTGAAATCAATCGAATCCAGGTCGAGGCTGACCAATTCAAAAATGCGCAAGCCCGATGAATACAGCAGCTCAAATATGGCGCGGTCCCGCACCCCGGCCGGGCTGTCGTCTTCAAAACTAACCAGTCGCACTGCCTCATCAGGCGAGAGCGTTTCCGGCAGCCGCTTGTCAGCCTTGGGGGCGCGCACGCCCTCAACCGGATTAGTCGCGCCGCTTTGATGGCGTAAAAATGCATAAAAGCCGCGCCAGCCAGACAGCACCCGTGCAATGGATCGTGGTCCTAATCCTCTGGCATGAAGCGCGGCAGCAAAGCGGCGAATATCCATTTGGCTCAGTGCAGCAAGGGCGGCTGCCAAATCGCCAGGCGCATCCACCAAAGCGCGAGGTGCAGCCTCGGCGCGACCGCCGCCAGTAACCATCTCTTCCAGCAGCAGCAGATCGCGTCGATAGTGTTTGAGCGTTAATGTGGCAAGTCGACGCTCATGCGTCAGGTAATTCAAATATTGTTCGCAGGCCTCGTTCATGTCATTCGTGGGTGGTCGGCTCAGCGACGGTTGCCAGATTACGAGCAGTGCAATGCGCGAATATTTGGCCGATACGGGTTAAAAACATCGTGCCCATATCAGCATAAAAACGTTCGGCGTTTTCGCTTGCCATCAGCAACAGGCCAAAGGTTTTTTCGCTTTTTAAGGGCACCAGCGCATAGGATTTTAGATGGGGCGCATGTTCACCAAACCATAAGTGGGTTTCATAAACCGGGTGCGCACCACAATAAGGCTGGGTCATGGCCTCGACAAACTGGCGTAGCTCTGCCGGTGAAGGTTGAAATTCAGGGGTGGGTGTGGACGAACCGTTGGCGGATGCCACGCCCCAGAACCTGACGGCCACATGCGGCACCTGAAACCGGTCCAGTAAATCCAGATATAAAACATCAATTGCCTGATCCAGCGATGCGCAGTCGATCAGCTTAAGCGTCAGCGCATGAATTTTTTCGGATAAGACATCATTTTCTTCGCCAAATTGAATTAATTCGCTGAGCTTGGTTTCGAGCAGCCGAACTTTCTCGCGGGTGGCGATGAGCTGGCGTTCGGGAATCGAAACGGTGCGCCCACCGTGCGGATGCGTCACATTGAGCGCCAACAATACATCGGCATGATGCTCAAAAAAATCCGGGTTACTTTTCAAGAATGCTGCGATTTCATTAATCGTCATTTCAGGTACTGACACAAGGCGTCCCTATTTATTTTTAAGGTTTGAATGAATGGTGGAATACATCATCAGGCAAGATTAATTTCGCCGCGATAAACCGTGGTGGCTTTGCCTGACATAAACACGGCGGCAGTGCCACTATTGTCCGCACCCCGCCATGTTACCGAAAGATCACCGCCGCGCATCGACACGCGAACCTCGGCATCCAATAAATTCCAGCGAATACCGGTCACCACCGCCGCACATGCCCCGGTGCCGCAGGCCAGCGTCTCACCTGCGCCACGTTCCCACACGCGCAAGCGTATATGGTCGCGCGTCAGCACCTGCATATAGCCTGCGTTCACCCGGTTAGGGAAGTGCTGATGATGCTCAATCAGCGGCCCTTGCTCGCGCACGGGCGCTGCGTCAATGTCGGCGACTATTTGTACCGCATGCGGATTGCCCATCGATACTGCGCCTATGCTCAGGTTTTCACCGTTCACATTCAGCTCGTATCGTAGTTGTTCAGCATCCGCGATGAACGGAATAGCCGCCGGGTTAAATATCGGTGCGCCCATATTGGTGGTGATCAGACCGTCGGCTGCAATAGAGGGCGAGATGATGCCGTTGCGGGTTTCGACGCGAATCTCATGCTTAGTCGTGAGGCCTTCATCGCGCACGAATTGCGCAAAGCAATGGGTGCCGTTGCCGCATTGCTCCACTTCACCGCCGTCGGCATTAAAAATACGATAGCGAAAATCGGCTTCAGCCACCGTCGGCTGCTCCACCACCAATAGTTGATCACAGCCAATGCCGAGATGACGATC
The DNA here is from genome assembly GCA_043780475.1 of Burkholderiales bacterium. Classification (GTDB taxonomy): domain Bacteria; phylum Pseudomonadota; class Gammaproteobacteria; order Burkholderiales; family Usitatibacteraceae; genus UKL13-2. Next base: position 5,859 of record JAYWCO010000421.1, read on the forward strand.
CGCGATCTGGCGAATTTGTGCAGCAGTCAATGCCACGGTTTGAGTGATGCCATTGAGCATGACAAAATCATTGCCACGGCCATGCATTTTGGTAAATTTAAGGCGCATCCGCTATCCGCTGAAAGGTATCGCTTTAGGTACGCAGCCGACTAATCGGCTTCAGACGGCGGCAGCCGCTTCATCGGCAAAAAATACGAACCCGCTATCGGCGAGTGCCGTGTCTTTTTCGATCTCGGTAATTTCCTCGATGTTCAACGCCGGTGGATTATCGGCGGGGTTTTTAACGCGCATCCGAAACTCAGGATCAGCGCAGGTGCGCGTGACCGCGATGCTGCTGGCTTCATCGGCACTGCTCGCCTCGGTATAAACATTTCTGTAAAAACCCATCCAGGATTGTTTCCCGTCCATCTCAATCAGGAAGTGTTCACCGCGTAAAAAAACGTGGAAGAAAGCCATGGGATGATTCCAAAAACATTAAGGAAATTTGATTCTACCGCTTACGCTGCCCGGCGTTGTGGCAGAACTATAAAAAATGAAACTCTTTGTCTGGAGCGGTTCACAAGCCATTTTTGCTTCAAATGCCTCACCAGGTCTAGAGATTAATCATAAAAACTGCTCTCGCCTGCGGGGCGGGTTTTAAAACGTTTGTGCACCCAGAAATACTGATCCGGCATCTCGCGCACGCGTTCTTCCAAAAAGGCATTCATCCGCCTCGCGTCAGCCGCAGCATCTCCGCTGGGATAGTGCTCCCATGCCGGGTAAAAGCGCGATTCATAGCCGGTGTCGGTCTGGCGTGTCACCATCGGAATCACTTTAGCGCCGGTGATTTCGCAGAGCCTGGACAGCGCGGTCACGGTGGCAGTGGGAACCCCAAAAAAATCGGCAAACACTGCATCTTTGGCGCCAAAATCCATGTCCGGTAAATAGTAAAAGCCGCGTTTTTCTTTCAGTGCCTTCAAGATTGGCCGCAGGCCCTGTTGGCGGGTAATCAGGGTGGGATTGCGAAAGCGCGCGCGCGCGCGTCTGAGCGCGGCATCAAACACCCGACTCTTTTGGGTGGAATACAGCGTCACCGCAACCGGGTAGGTGTAGGCAAAACGGGCTCCGCCAAAATCGAGGCCGACAAAATGCGGCGCCAGCACGATGATCGGCAGCTTGCCTGCATATTCATCCATGTAATGGCGATCAACCAGCTTGACGAGCTCGGTCACCTGCTCAGGTGGTGCGTACCAAAGTTTGCCCAAGTCCAGAGTGGCGCGCGCCAGATTTTGAAACACGTGGCGACCCATGGCTTCGCGTTCGGCAACAGTTTTTTCGGGAAAGCATTTGCCGAGGTTAATCAAGGTAACGCGCCGCCGTCCCCAGTGGAAGAGCATCCTGCCCACGACGCTTGCGATCGCAGCTACCCAGCGATGCGGTAGCCAGCGCATGCACCACAGTATCAAGAGGGCGATTCTCATCATGTCGTCAGATTAGTAGTAGCAGCGGAGGTTGGTGGTGGCAGGGGCGCGCCAGCCGGATGTTTATAGCGATTGTAACCCCACAAATATTGCGTCGGCGCTTGGGTAATCAGGGCTTCTACCATCGTATTCATTTGCTGTGCGGCGATATTTTTATCGGCTGAAAATGATTCCGGCATGGCTTCAATATGAACATGATAACCACGGCCGTTGGGCAAGCGTTCAGC